>DAOWFY010000074.1 GCA_030637775.1 bacterium
AGTGCCGGCTAAAGTCACCTTAGAGGAGTTCTTCAAGGAAATTAAAAAAGAGCAGAAAAATGAACTGAAGTTGATTATTAAGGGGGATGTAGTTGGTTCGGTCGAGGCGGTAAGCAAATCTTTAGAGAAACTTAGTAATAGCAACCAGGAGGTTGAAATAAATATCATCCACCAGGCTGCCGGCGGAATTAACGAATCCGATATTATGCTCGCCTCGGCGAGCAATGCAATCATTATCGGGTTCAATATCCCTCTGGAAAATAGAATAAAAGAATTGGCCAAAAGGGAAGGAATAGATTTGAGGACATATCGGCTCATCTATGATGTGATTGACGATGTTAAAAAAGCTATCGAGGGGCTTCTTAAGCCAAAAGAGATAGAAGAAATTATTGGAGAGGCAGAGATTCGCCGGATCTTCACCCTCTCCAATGGTCAGGCGGTTGCCGGCTGCATCGTTACTAAAGGAAAGGTTCTTAGAGGTGGCAAGGTCCGACTTCTGAGAGAAGGAAAGAGTATCCATCAGGGAAGGATGAGTTCTCTGCGGCGCTTCAAGGATAATGTCAAAGAGGTGGCAACAAACTTTGAATGTGGAATCCAATTGGAAGATTTTAATGATTTTAAGGCAGGGGATCATTTTCAGATTTACCAGATAAAGGAGATTGCTAAAGAATTATAATTCTTCAGTGAAGACTGTTAAGGTTAAAAATATCAAGATTGGGAGCAAAAATCCTTTTTGCCTTATTGCTGGTCCCTGTGTTATTGAAGGTGAGAAAATCACCTTTGAGACAGCAGAAAGGCTAAAGGAAATAACGGAAAGATTGAAGATTCCCTTTATCTTTAAGTCCTCCTATGATAAGGCAAATAGAAGTTCTCTTAATTCCTATCGTGGTCCTGGTTTAAAAAAGGGATTAAAGATTCTTTTTCAAATCAAACAAAAACTACAAATCCCTATTCTTTCCGATATTCACTGCCAGCATGATATTGATGAAGCAGCAGAAGTCCTTGATGTCATTCAGATTCCTGCACTTCTTTCTCGGCAGACCGACCTTATCCTGAAAGCAGCCTCAACGGGAAAGGTAGTCAATATTAAAAAGGGGCAGTTCCTCTCTCCCTGGGCAGTAAAAAATGTTATTGAAAAAGTAATCTCCACGGGAAATAAAAATATTCTTATTACCGAAAGAGGAACTTTCTTTGGTTACCATAATTTGGTTTCTGATTTTAGAGCTCTCCCCATTATGCGAAAGTTTGGCTATCCGGTGATCTTTGATGCCACACATTCTGTTCAGTATCCGGCGGGAGATTCTCCTTCCTCTTCCGGGGCCTCGGAGTTTGCCCCTTATTTAGCACAGGCAGCGGTAGCGGTTGGTTGCGATGGTCTATTTTTAGAGGTGCATAAAAATCCCGAAAGGGCACTTTGCGATGGACCAAATATGTTAGCCTTAAAGGACCTGCCCGGCTTACTCAAGGTAGTAAAGAAAATTGACCGGTTAATAAAAATATGAAAGTCAACAACAGCAGTCCTCTAAAGTTAGCCAAAGAGGTTATTCGCTTAGAGGCGAAAGCGCTTTACTCCCTTATCCCCCGAATTGATAGAAGATTTATCAGAGCGGTCAATCTCCTCTCTTCCTGTAAAGACAGGGTTGTTGTTACGGGAATGGGAAAAAGCGGTATTATTGGGAGAAAGATCGCTGCCACCTTAGCCAGTACGGGCACTCCCTCCCTTTTTCTTCACCCGGGAGAGGCGATCCATGGCGATCTGGGAATGATCATTAAGGATGATGTGGTTTTGGCGATCTCCAATTCCGGGGAGACGGAAGAGATTGTCAGGATTCTGCCTTACCTCAAAAGGACCGGCGTCAAAATTATTGGATTAATCGGGGATAGCTCCTCGCGATTGGCAAGCGCAAGTGAGGTAGTCTTAAATGTTGGAGTAGAGAGGGAAGCCTGTCCTTTCGGACTTGTTCCTACCGCAAGCACTACCGCAATTTTAGCTATGGGTGATGCTCTTGCGATGGCTCTTATAGAAAAAAAGGGGATGTCGAGGAAGGATTTTGCTCTCTATCATCCTGGGGGAAACTTAGGAAAGCGCTTACTATATCGGGTAAAGGATGTAATGCATACCGGCAAAGCAATACCCATTGTTTCCATTACCACTTCCTTGAAAGAGGCGATCATGGAAATTAATAATAAAGGTTTTGGGTTTACTCTAATCGTTGATAAAAAAGGTAGATTGGTCGGCATCATTACCGATGGGGACCTGCGCAGACTGCTGATTAAAGAACCTGATATCCGAAAAGAGCGGGTCACCGATTGTATGAGCAAGAATCCCTCAACCATTGGCAGGGAAGCTTTAACGGCTCAGGCGATAACAACGATGGAGAAAAAAGCAATCACCGCCCTGGCCATAATCAATAAGGAAAGAAAACCAGTCGGGATTGTACATCTACATGATCTTTTGGGAAGAAAGGATTTGAAACTTGAATACTAAAAAGTGGACAAAGATAAACTAAGGAAAAAGGCGAGGAAAATAAGGTTGTTCCTGACCGATGTGGATGGAGTTCTTACCAATGGTTCTCTAATTTATGGAGATAATGGAATGGAAGCAAAGGTTTTCAATGTCACCGATGGCGTGGGGATGATTCTCCTGAGGTTTGCGGGCATTAAAACCGGAATCATTACCGCTAAATATTCCTCGACTACAGAAAAAAGGGCTAAAGAGATGTGTGTAACTGAACTCTACCAGGGAGTCCTGAATAAAGGAGATGTCCTTGATAAACTCCTTAAGAAGTATAAACTTATCGCCGAAGAGATTGCCTATATCGGAGATGATTTAGCCGATATTCCTCTTTTAAAGGAGGTGGGTCTTCCGGTCACTGTTCCCAACGCTCCGGCTGAGGTTAAGAGCATGGTCATATATATTACTGAACAACCGGGTGGGAAGGGAGCGGTCAGAGAAGTGGCCACCTTTATCTTGAAGAGCCAGGGTAAACATAAAAAAGCAATAAAGGACTTTTTCGAACAGATTAAATGAAAAGGTTTATCCTTTCTATATTTTTTCTCCTTTTCCTCTCTTGTCAGCAGAAGAGTGCGATAGATTCTCTGCCCTACTCAGAAGAAGAAAAAGTGGAAAGGTTCTCCCTCTTCCGTAGTGACAAATCTGGAGAATGGAGAATATTGGGGAAAACTGCTGCGATCTCCCCGGATCGGAAAAAGACCTCGATCACTGACCCCAAACTTACCATCAACACAGAAAAAAGAAAGGTTCTTACTTTACAGACGGCTAAGGATGGAGTTGCTGAATTTACTATTGACGAAAAAACAAATAGAATTAATTCTCTCACTGCTACCAAGAAGGTCATCATTATTCAAAGGGATGAAAAAGGACAAATAGTATTTAAATCAACCTCCGAAAGAGCGGTCTATGATGGGAAGGAAAGGGTGGTAATCCTTACGGGAAATCCCATTGTAGAACAGGGGAAGAACAAATTCCGGGGGGAAATTATCCGCTATTTTGTTGATGATGGTAAAATTGTTATTACAGGAAAGGTGAAGGGGACTGTTTTTCCGGAAGAGGGGGAAGAATAATCGATGATGTTGCCTTTTTTTCAGAAGTGTGGTATTGTCTTTCTCATTCTTTTCTCTTCCTTAATATCTCTTTCTTATTCAGCCGATAAGGATTATAAGATTCGGGTCTATATAAATAAAGAGAGAAGAATAAGGGAGTTACCTCTTGAAGAATATATCTGCGGAGTTCTTAAGGGTGAAATTTCTCCTGAATGGTCTATAGGAGCCTTAAAGGCTCAAGCCGTAGTAGCTCGTACCTATACATTTAATCAGATGGAAAAATATGAGGGGAAAAGTTATCATCTGGATGATTCCATATTTAACCAGGTCTATCGGGGAGGGGAGATTCCCCGAAGAATTTTGCAGGCGGTAAGAGAGACAGAGAAGGAAGTCGTTATTTATCAAGGGAAGTTAGCGAGAGTCTTTTATCATTCCAGTTCTGGGGGACATACGACTAATATTCAGGATGTATGGCCAAGCAGGGATAATTTGCCTTATCTGCGAGGAGTGGATGATCATGATTATTCCTGTGGTCCTAAAAAGTATTATCCCTGGTTTCGTTCTTTTAAATTAGAAACTCTTTGCAAAAAATTCTCTGATCTGGGGAAAATTAAGAAATTAAAAATATTAAAAAAGGATAGCTCGGGAAGGGTTAAAGAGATAGTAATCCTTGGAGGAAAGGATGAACGCTCATTGACCGGCAAAGAATTCCGCTATATTATGAACCTTCATTTAAAGCAGACAGATAAGAATTATTTCCCCAGCGCTCTTTTTAGTTTAGAGATTAAAAACAACCTTGTTATATTCAAAGGAAAGGGTTCCGGCCATGGGGTGGGTCTCTCCCAATGGGGGGCTAAGAAAATGGCAGAAGAGGGAAAGTCCTATGAGGAAATTCTAAAACATTACTTCCCTGGTACTGAAGTTGGGAGAGTGATCCTAAACTAAAGACCAGAAAAGGAATGAAACTCAGAGTTAGAAGTACCGGGATGAAGTTAAGCCAGCCCATCTCTCATTACTTAAGAAAGAAAATGCAGAAATTAGAAAAGTATCTTGACTTCGACAATAGTAATGCTGAAGTCAATCTCGATGTAGAAGGGTATCGGCAGACTGCCGAAATTATCATTTACTCCAAGAAGAAGACCATCGTGGCTAAGGAGACAAGCCCAGAAATTTATCAATCTATCGATAAGGTGACGGGTAAGATGGAAAAGCGGTTAAGAAGAGAGAAGGAGAAAAAAAGAAGATGAAAATTATTGATTTTTTGAAGGAAGGAGCAATCATTCCAGATTTAAAGAGCACCGATAAGGAAGGGGTAATAAAGGAATTGGTAGTTTTGTTAGAGGAGGGGGGGGAGGTTACCGACAAAGAAGAAATTGTGAAAATAATATTGGAGAGAGAGGAATTGGGCAGTACCGGCATTGGTCAGGGAATTGCTGTTCCCCATGCTAAGGCCGACCAGGTAAAACAAATTATTATTGCTTTTGGACTTTCTCGAAAGGGGGTTAGCTTTGAGTCCTTAGATGAGGAGCCGGTCTATCTCATCTTTCTTGTCCTGGCACCAATTGAGGCCACGGGAATGCATCTTAAGGCCTTAGCTAAGATTGCCCGACTCCTGAAGGATAAGGTCTTTCGCAATTCTCTAAAGTCTTGTAAAGGAAGAGCCAAGGAGATCTTCCAGGTGATTAAAGAAGAGGATGAAAAAACCCCCTGACGATGGTTGGATTGATTGTTGTAGGTCATAGTGATTTCCCCAGCGTACTTGTAAGCTCTGTCGAAGAGATTGTTGGGCATATAGAAAAGTTAAGGGTTGTTCCTCTCTATCCGGAAGAGAGCAAAAATGATCTAAGGGTAAAACTAAAAAAGACAATTAAGAATCTGGGAAATACAGACGGTATTCTTGTTCTCGTTGATATGTTCGGTGGAACCCCCTGTAATGTTTCCATCTCTTTGCAAAAAACATTTCGCCTTAAGATTATTACTGGCTTGAATCTACCGATGCTCTTGGAAGCTGTCTTGCATCGAGAAGAGGGAATAGAAAAGTTAATCCACATCGTGAAAGAGGCCGCAAAAAAGAGCATCGTAGAGACATGGTAAAGATTACTGAGAAGTTTACCATTGGGAATGAATTGGGATTTCATGCTCGACCGGCTGCTCTCTTTGTCAAAACGGCTAACTCCTTTCAGTCAGAGATCTTGGTGAAGAAAGGAGCCGAGGAGGTTAATGGAAAGAGTATCATTAATCTTCTTACCCTTGCTGCGGCAAAGGGAGACAAAATCCTTGTCACTGCTTGTGGGGAAGATGCTGCCGAAGCAATTAAAAATTTAAGGAAGATTCTTATAGATATATTTAAAAAATAATGGTAAAGTTAGAAGGTATTGGTGTCTCTCCGGGGATAGCGATGGGTGAAATGTATCTCTTAAAAAATGCTATCTCCTCCATTCCTTCCTATTCAATCGAAAAGTCGCAATTATCGGGAGAAATCGATCGTTTTAAAAAGGCTCTCATTAAAACGGAGAATGAGATCAGAGAAATTCAAGGAAAGGTAAAGGGAGAATTCAGAAAGGAAGCGAGAATTTTTGACGTTCACCTTCTTATCCTCAAGGATAAGAGAATGATCAGGGAGGTGATCCAGAGATTAAGGGAGAAAAGGGTAAATATAGAATCGGCCTTTGCTTTTGTTGCCCAAAAATTTATCACCGCCTTTGCTCAGATAGATGCCGAGTACCTTAGAGAAAGAAAAGTCGATATTGAAGATGTCTCTAAAAGGGTGCTGCACAATCTCCTTGAAGTACAGCGAGAGAGCCTATCTCAACTGAAGGAGAAGGTTGTGGTCATTGCGCATAGCCTTTCTCCTTCGGAGACGGCCAGTATGTCCAGGGATAAGGTAATCGCTTTTGCTACCAATGTCGGTGGTAAAACCTCCCATACCGCCATTATGGCTCGAGCCCTGGAGATTCCGGCCGTCGTGGGATTAAAGGATGTTACCTCCAGGGTTCAAAGTGAAGATCTGATCATTATTGATGGCAGTAAAGGTTTTGTTATCATTAATCCTGATGAGGAGACCTTAGAGAGCTACAAAAGGCAACAGGAAGATTTGCTTGTCGCTAAGAGAGAACTATTAATTCTGAAAAATTTACCCTGTCAGACAAAGGATGGGAGGAGAATTAAGTTAAGGAGTAATATTGAATTGCCCCAGGAGATTGCTCATATCCCTTTCTATGGAGCGGAAGGAATTGGGCTCTACCGGACAGAATTTTTCTACCTTAATCGCCAGGATTTACCAGGTGAGGAAGAGCAGTACAGCTCCTATAAAACAGCGGCAGAAAAGGTTAATCCCTATCCGGTAATTATCAGGACCTTGGACATTGGAGGAGATAAATTTGCCTCATCCCTTCAGGCTCCCTCAGAGTTAAACCCTTTTTTAGGTTGGCGGGCGATTAGATTCTGTTTGGCAAGACCAGATATTTTTAAGACGCAACTACGTGCAATTTTGCGGGCAAGCCCTTTTGGAAATCTAAAAATTATGTATCCGATGATTTCGGGGATAGAGGAATTGAGAAAAGCAAACTTTATTCTGAAGGAGGCAAAAGCAGAATTAAAAATAGAAGAAAAAGATTTCAATAATGATCTTGAGGTAGGAGCGATGATTGAAACACCTTCGGCGGCAATGACTGCCGATATATTGGCTAAAGAGACAGATTTCTTCAGTATTGGTACCAATGATCTTATTCAGTACTCCATTGCTATCGACCGTATCAATGAAAAGATTGCTTACCTCTATGAACCAGCTCACCCCGCTATCTTACGTCTGATTAAAAATATCATTAAGGCCGCTCACAAAGAGAAAATCTGGGTGGAAATGTGTGGAGAGATGGCTGCTGATCCATCCTTCGCTCTCTTGCTTTTAGGCTTAGGAATTGATGCATTAAGTATGTCCCCTTTTGCTATTCCCGAAATGAAGAAGATTATCCGTGGGGTCACATTTCAGGAAGCAAAGGAATTTGCAAAAAATGCACTCAGTTTTGAGACCACAAAGGAAGTAACCGACTATGCCCGGACATTCTATAAAGAAAGGAAGTTGCTCAATGAATAGGTTGGATGATCTTGAATCTATCAGGAAGATTGATGCTTCTGAGATGGCCGCTCTTCTCTCAGATTTTCCCAGGCAATGTCAAGAAGGAGTAAATCGCGGAGAAAATGCCAGGATTCCTGCGGGTTTGAAGAGTTTTATACCGTCGGCTATTCTTTTCTCCGGCCTTGGCGGTTCAGCAATTACCGGGGATCTTATTGCTGACCTGATCAGAGAAGAGGCAAAATTTCCTATTTTAGTAAATCGGGACTATTCTCTTCCCCGTTTTGTAGATAAAAAAACATTAGTTTTCTGTATCAGTTACTCAGGCAATACGGAAGAGACAATTGCCTCTTACCAGGAATCTCACAAAAGAGGAGCAAAAGTTATTGTGATTAGCTCCGGTGGCAAATTGACAAAATTAGCCAGAAGTGATAAAATCTTTTCTCTTTGTATTCCGGGAGGATTTCCACCCCGGGCTGCGCTTGGTTTTCTCTTCTTCTCTGCGCTGACACTTTTTCAAAGATTAAATTTAATTAAAAATAGAAGAAGAGAAGTAAAGGAGACCTTATCCCTCCTTGCTAAGTTCAAAGAAGAATTGTCCTTCAATATACCTTTCAGAAAAAATCGAGCAAAAAGAATTGCCGAAAAACTCAAAGGAAAAATGCCCATCATTTATGCTTCTAATAGGCTGGCGGCTGTTGCTCTGCGTTTTCAAACACAACTGGCTGAAAACAGCAAGCAATTTGCCAGCAGAAATCTCTTCCCCGAGATGAATCACAATGAAATAATGGGCTGGAATAATCCTCTCAATCTTTTGAGGAATTTCTTTATCATCTTCTTAAGGGATAAAGGAGATTATAAAAGAATAAAGAGCCGGATGGATATCACCAGATCCTTGCTTTCCAAATATCCGGCCGGCACCCTCGAGATAAACACTAAAGGAAATGGGGTTTTAGCAAGAAATTTTTCTACTCTCTATCTCTGCGATTGGATCAGTTTTTATCTTTCCATTCTTAATAAGATTGACCCCACCCCGGTAGAGAGAATTACTCTTTTGAAGAAAAAATTAGCTGAATTATGACGGCACAGGGGAAATATCTATTTACTTCAGAATCGGTAACCGAAGGACATCCGGACAAAATCTGTGACCAGATTTCCGACAGCATCCTTGACGAAGTGCTAAAGAAGGATAAGAAGGGACGAGTTGCCTGCGAGACAATGGTGACCCGGGGCTTAATCTTTGTTGCCGGAGAAATTACCACAGACTGCTATGTTGACGTTCCTAAAGTAGCCAGAAACCTCATCAAGGAGGTTGGCTATATTGACCCTTCCTTTGGTTTTAACAATGAAGCAAGTTCGGTGATTACCTCTATCCAGGGACAATCTCCGGATATTGCTCTTGGTGTGAACAAAGGAGGAGCAGGAGACCAGGGGATGATGTTTGGTTACGCTACCGACGAGACGGAGGAATTAATGCCCTTGCCGATTACGCTGGCACATAAATTGGTAAGAAGATTGGCTGAGATAAGGAAGAAGAAAATTGTTGATTATCTCAGGCCGGATGGAAAATCCCAGGTTACTGTCCTCTACGACAGTGGAAAGCCAAAAAGAGTAGAGTCTATTGTCCTTTCCGCTCAACATAATCCCGGAATCAAACAGGAAAGAATCAGGGACGATCTGTTTGAATCAGTCATTAAACATATCATCCCGACCTCTCTTATTGGGAAGGATTTGAAAATCTACGTTAATCCGACGGGAAGCTTTGTTATTGGGGGTCCTCAAGCAGATACGGGAGTCACCGGAAGAAAAATTATTGTGGATACCTACGGTGGTGTGGGTAGCCACGGCGGAGGGTGTTTTTCGGGGAAGGACCCGAGTAAGGTAGATAGGTCTGCCTCCTACTTTGCCCGATATCTGGCAAAAAATATTGTTGCCGCGAAAATTTCCTCTCGGTGTGAGATTCAAATTGCCTATGCAATTGGAGAGGAAAAACCTGTCTCCATTATGGCAAATACAAAACGGACAGGAAAGATTCCTGAGGAGAAATTGACCGAAATCATCAAGAAGAATTTTGACCTCTCCCCGGCAGGAATCATTAAACATCTGAATCTTCTTCAACCCATCTATAAAAAAACCGCCTGTTATGGCCATTTTGGCCGGGAAGAGGAAGGTTTTCCCTGGGAAAAAAGGGATGCGGTAGAAATTTTTGAAAAATATAGATAGGTTTCTATAAAAATGAAATTTGATTACGAAATAAAGGATATAAATCTTGCTACGAAGGGAAAATTGTTGAGTGAATGGGCGGCCAACCAAATGCCGGTGCTTGCCTCAATTAGGGAAAACTTCTCTAAGAATAAGGTCTTAACCGGATTAAGAATAGGGGCCTGCCTTCATATCACTACCGAAACGGCCAATCTTGCCATTACCCTTAAAATGGCCGGAGCAGAGGTCTATCTTTGTGCTTCAAATCCATTGAGTACCAATGATAGCGTGGCCGCTTTTTTAGTGAAGAACCGGATCCACGTTTTTGCTCATCGTGGCGAGAATGCTCGAGATTACTACTCCCATATCAAAAAAGTTTTAAGTTATCGGCCTCAACTCCTTATGGATGATGGAGCCGATCTTGTTTCGACAGCCCATAAAGAAGAAAAAATCAATATTATTGGGGGAACAGAGGAAACGACTACAGGAATCCATCGGCTGAGAAGTTTGGAGAAAAACGGTCTTTTACGTTTTCCGGTCATTGCGGTTAATGATGCCAATACCAAACATCTATTTGATAATCGTTATGGTACAGGTCAGTCCACCATTGACGGACTCCTACGCACAACAAACATTCTTATTGCCGGAAAGACCTTTGTTGTCTGCGGTTACGGCTGGTGTGGAAGAGGTGTAGCACTGCGAGCAAAGGGAATGGGTGCCAATGTAATTGTCACCGAAGTGGATCCTCTGAGGGCACTGGAGGCAGTAATGGACGGCTATCGCGTAATGCCAATCAAAGAAGCATCAAAGACAGGAAATGTCTTTATCACCACTACCGGAGATAAAAATGTCATTAGAAAAGAGCACTTTAAGGTAATGAAGGAAGGAGCAATCTTAGGGAATTCGGGACATTTCAATGTGGAAATCGATATTCCGGCCTTAGAGAACCTTTCTCAGGGAAAAACGAGGATAAGGGAACAGGTGGAAGAGTACCGGATTTCTAAAAATCGCCGGCTTTATCTTCTTGCTGAAGGTCGACTCTTGAATTTAGCAGGAGCAGAAGGCCATCCACCTACAGTGATGGATATGAGTTTTGCCAACCAGGCAAAGGCAGCAGAATATCTAAAAAAATCTGAAGGAAAATTGGCAAAAATGGTCTATCCTGTGCCCAAAGAGATTGATGAGGGGATCGCCTCTCTTAAACTGAAATTACTTGGTATCAAGATTGATGCCTTAACAAAGCAACAGAAAACCTACCTTTCCTCCTGGACATTGGGAACGTAAGAGACTTACCACGAAATAAAGAAAATATAACCACGTCATTGCGAACGAAGTGAAGCAATCTGACGCGAAGTGTCATTCCGAGCAAAGCGAGGAATCTCAATGAGATTGCCACGCTCACTCTGTTCGCTCGCAACGACTTCGTTGGATTGCCACGTCGCTGACGCTCCTCGCAATGACATCTGTAGTTATCTTTTCAATGGTTATTTTAGGAATTACGGGAACCTTTGGTTCGGGGAAAAGTTTTGTTGCTCAAACCTTCAAAGAATTGGGAGCTATAGTTATCGATGCAGATAAGATAGTGCGTACCTTATTAAAATCAAAGGATAGTCCTATTGCGCTCAAAATCAAAAGAAATTTTGGTACGACCAATCGGAAAGAATTGGCGGAAATAGTTTTTGCCAATCAAAAGAAGAGAAGGCAATTAGAGAAAATCATCCATCCTGAGGTGATAAATAGAATTAAAAAAAGAGTATCAAAGATAAAATCTCCTTTAGTAGCAATAGAGGCGCCCCTCTTATTCGAGGCAAGAGCAACAGGGTTGGTGGATAAGATCTTGGTAGTATCGGCCAGAAAAAATTTTATTTTGAAAAGGATGCTTTCTCTCGGAAAATTCAAAAAGGAAGAGATTCTGAGGCGGATGAAGAGCCAAATCCCCTTGCGGGAAAAGGAAAAGAGAGCAGATCTTGTTATCAGTAATAATGGCACAAAAAAGGAGACAAGAAAACAGGTAAAAGAGATTTATCAAGAGATTATGAAAAAGATAGGAGAAAAAAATGGCTGAAGAATTAAATATCACGGAACTAAAGAAATTTACCATTCCTCAATTGCAAGAAAGAGCGCGTGGTCTAAAAGTTGAGGGGACCAGTGGTTTGAAAAAGCAGGAATTAATCTTTAAGATTCTGCAGGCGCAGACAGAGGAAAACGGACTCCTCTTCGGAGAAGGACTATTAGAAGCCCATCCGGATGGTTTTGGCTTCTTGAGGTCGGCTAACTATAATTATCTTCCCAGTCCCGATGATATTTACGTCTCCCCCTCCCAAATCAAGAGATTCCATTTAGCCACCGGTGATACAATAGCCGGCCAAATCCGACCACCAAAGGAGAGTGAGAAATACTTCGCTCTTCTCAAGGTAAAGGCAATAAACTTTGAAAATCCGGAGATAGCGAGAGATAAAATACTTTTCGAAAATCTTACTCCCCTTTATCCCAATAAGCGTTTCATCTTAGAGACAAAACCGGAGGAGATCTCAATGCGGGTAATGGACCTCGTTACTCCTATTGGCAAAGGTCAGCGTGGTCTGATTGTCGCTGCTCCCAGAACAGGCAAAACGGTGCTATTGCAGAAGTTAGCCAACAGCATCACCATCAATAATCCTGAGGTTATTCTTATTATGCTTTTAGTGGGAGAGAGACCGGAAGAGGTTACCGAAATGCAGCGTTCGGTAAAGGGCGAGGTGATTAGCGCTACATTTGATGAACCCCCAAGTCGGCATATTCAGGTGGCGGAGATGGTCTTAGAAAAGGCAAAACATTTAGTGGAGTACAGGAAGGATGTGATTATTCTCCTGGACAGCGTCACCAGATTGGCCAGGGCCTATAATGTTCTCGTTCCCCATACCGGCAAGATTATGACGGGAGGATTGGAATCTACCGCTCTGGAGAAACCCAAGCGATTCTTTGGCTCAGCCAGAAATGTTGAGGAAGGAGGAAGCCTTACCATTATGGCAACCGCTTTAATTGAGACCGGCAGCCGGATGGATGAGGTTATTTTTGAAGAATTTAAGGGAACAGGAAATATGGAGGTTAACTTGGATCGGAAATTGGCCGATAGGAGGATGTGGCCGGCCATTGATATCAATAAGTCAGGGACAAGAAGAGAGGAGCTTCTCATTGATCCGGAGGAACTAAAGCGAATCTGGCTTCTGCGTAAGTCCCTTTCCAGTCTTAATCCTGTAGAGGCAATGGAACTCCTCACCGGGAAACTGAGAAAAATAACATTAAATGCTGAGTTTTTGGTGGGAATAAAGGAGCCTCGGGGAGATGACTAAAGTTTGTTCGCTCGGGCTTTCTTATTCCTCGGTATTTCATACCTGCGGCATAACCGCCAACTCGCTCACAGACCCCGGCCGCCTCTTTGTGATTACTAGGAAAAAAAGAAAGCCCCTCCGAGAAGGAGGGGCTTATTATTTTGGATTGATTTTTATATTTAATAAGCGGGGGGATAGCCACCACCAGGAGGCATTTGAGGTGTTTCCTTCTTCTCCGGAATATCGGTTATAAGAGTCTCAGAGGTCAAGAGCAAACCGGCCATACTGGCGGCATTCTGTAATTCTGTTCTTACCACCTTTGTTGGGTCCACTATTCCGCTCTTGACTAAATCCTCATACTTTTCTGTTTCGGCATTGAATCCGACATTTGCTACTTCCTTTTTCACCTGGTTAACAACGACGGAACTCTCCATCCCGGAATTGAAGGCAATCTGACGCAGCGGTTCCTCTAAAGCCTTCTTCACAATCCTACCCCCCACCTTTTCGTCCGGGCTAGAGAATTTTACCTTGTCAATCTCATCCTGGCAACGCAGAAGGGCCACTCCGCCTCCAGGAACAATTCCTTCTTCCACTGCGGCTCTCACTGCAGAAAGGGCATCATCAACCCTTTCTTTTCTCTCCTTCATATCGGTCTCGGTGGCGGCTCCCACATTGATCACCGCTACGCCCCCGGCCAATTTTGCTAACCTTTCCTGCAGTTTCTCCTGATCATAGTCAGAATCGCTCTTCTCAATCGCTTTCTTAATCTGGGCAATTCTTCCCGAGATATCGGATGCTTTTCCGAGCCCTTCCACAATGGTGGTATTTTCCTTATCAATAGTAATCTTTTTTGCTTTACCCAGCACCTCCATCTTGACATTTTCAAGTTTTAAGCCTAACTCCTCAGCAATCAGTTGTCCCCCGGTAAGAGTAGCAATATCCTCGAGCATCTCCTTTCTTCTGTCTCCAAAACCAGGAGCCTTCACCGCACAGCAGGAAAGGGTCCCCCTTAATTTATTAACCACCAGAGTTGCTAATGCTTCTCCTTCTACCTCCTCGGCAATGATTAAAAAGGGCTTGCCGGCCTGCGCAATTTTCTCCAGGAGAGGCAAAAGGTCCTTCATTGCCGAGATCTTCTTATCATGGATAAGAATATAAGGGTCTTCCAGAATGCATTCCATCTTCTCGGCATCGGTAACAAAGTAAGGAGAAAGGTAGCCCCGGTCAAACTGCATTCCTTCCACGACCTTTAATTCGGTCTTCATTGTTTTTGCTTCCTCAACGGTGATTACTCCATCCTTGCCGACCTTATCCATCGCTTCAGCCACGATCTTACCCATCTCGACATCATTGGCTGCGGCCACGCTTGCCACCTGAGCAATCTCCTCCTTGCCCTTTACCGGTTTGCTTATTTGCTTTAATTTTTCTACCACTGCGGCGGTGCTCTTTTCAATTCCTCTGCGCAAGTGCACTGGATTGGCTCCTGCAGTGACATTCTTGAAACCTTCGGTCATAATTGCCTGTCCCAGAACGACAGCGCTGGTTGTGCCATCGCCGGTAGCATCCTTTGTCTTTTCCGCAATCTCCTTGGCTAATTGTGCCCCCATATTCTCATAGGGGTCCTTTAATTCAATCTCCTTGGCAATTGTCACTCCATCATTAATCACCGTGGGAGAACCAAACTTTTTATCCAGAACTGCGCATCTGCCCCTTGGTCCAAGAGTAGGCTTTAAGGCAGCAGCAAGTTGGTCAATTCCCTTTAGAAGGGTTCTTCTTGCTTCCTCATCATAAATTAACTGCTTTGCCATCTTTTTCCTCCTTTATTCAATTATCGCTAAAATGTCATCCTCACGCAGAATCATATGTTCCTCATCATCAATTGTGATTTCGGTGCCAGAGTATTTTCCGTAGAGGATCTTATCCCCTTTCTTTACCTCTAAAGGAATGGTTTTTCCTTCCTCAGAAGCTTTTCCTTTCCCTACCGCAATTACTCTTCCTTCCTGAGGTTTTTCCTTTGCCGTATCCGGAAGAACAATTCCTCCCTTACTTTTTTCCTTTGCCTCCAGAGGCTTTACCAGAACCCGATCTCCCAATGGTCTTATCGCCATCTTTTTTTCTCCTCCTTTCTATATGTCACCCTGAGTGAAAACGAAGGGTCTCGTAGTAAAGAGAGATTCTTCACCTCTATCTCAGAATGACATCTATTAATCTGTTATATTATTGCAATGACAAACCCCTGGAAGTTTTCTTCCAGGGATTTGTCTACTTCTCTCGCAAATTTACTTAGAAGCTAACCGCCACTGTGCCTATAAGCTCATAAGCACTGGTGGAGCTTCCTGCACCGGATGCGGCTTCTACATTATCCTTGATGTTCCTTCCTACACCGAAGTAACCAAAGAGAAGCCCCATTGCAACATCCTCGGAGTAGGCATAGTTTAAGCCAAGATCAATCTCGTTGCCTAGATCCTTCTTGACACCGGTGGCAGTCTTCGCAAGGGTGTCATTGAACCAGGCAAGGCTGATACCAACCTTCTCTACGGGCTGGATTGAGCCCGTAACCTTGACTACCTGTAGGTTGGAATCCACTACCTGCCCTGATGCATAACCAACCGCACCGATCTTGTCGGCTAAACCATCCGGCAAAAGTGAAATCCAGGCCTCATTAGAGGAATCGGTAGCATTATCATCTCCGGAATACTAAGCATAACTGAGACCAACCTTGGGCTCCCAGGCAACATTCTGGAAGGCATAATCAGCACCAGCATAGCCGGCAACACCCTTGTTGTCCTCATTGCTTCCCGCAACGACCACATTATTCTTGCCCCACTGACCGGCCAATTCTCCCTTCCAGGATAATCCCGGGATGGCAGCAATATTGTGGGCGGCTCTGATGCCAAAGGTGGGAACAGACAGGTAGTTAGCGCTATTCTTTGATGCACTGGCATTCCTCACATCAGCGAAGTAACCCTCAACCTCTGC
>DAOWFY010000031.1 GCA_030637775.1 bacterium
GTCAAAAGGAAGGGAAGCCTTGCCTACCGGCAGGCAGGTTATTAACATTATTCACAGTTTTAACTCCCCCTTGGAGAACCCCCATTAACTATGAATAATATTTACCCTAACTCTTACCTATGTGTCTGAACCCAGACATTATTGTTTTTGACCTCTGCTTAAAGAAAAAGTATAATTAAATATTCATTGGTGCCCATGTAGCTCAGCTGGTAGAGCAGAGCATTCGTAATGCTAAGATCGCTGGTTCGAATCCGGCCATGGGCTCTTGACAGGAGAAACCTATTTATGATAGTCTGGTTGCATTAAAATGACCGAGAGAGAAAAATTTTTAAAGACAGCCAGATTTGAATTAAAAGGAGAGCTATTTCTGCCTTCGGTCTGGCAGTGGTTCTGGAATGAGACCTTTATAAGATGGAAAAGGGAGGGGTTGCCGGGCGATGTTCACGTGCAAGAGTATTTCAGATTCCAGAGAATGGAAGTGGTCCCTATAAATATGAGTTTAATTCCTGCCTTTGATGGAGAAACTTTGGAAGAGGATGCTACTCATAAGGTTATCATCGATGGAGATGGTGCCAAAAAACGTGTGCTTAAAGAGAAGAGAGAAATGTCCTTTATTGCATCGCAATGGTATTTAATGTTATCACCCTGGATTCGGACGGCAATGTCTGGGAGTTGATACCTTTCTGGTTAGAATGTGGAATAAAATGTGGAATAAATGGTATTATTCCCAATGAGGTGGCGGCCGGGATGGATGTGGTAGCCATGAGAAAAGAATTTGGGAAAAACCTTATTATAGAAGGTGGAATTGATAAGCAGGTCTTGAGTAAAGGGAAAAAGGAGATTGAAGAAGAAGTTACGAAAAAGGTCCCCAATCTCCTTAAAGAAGGGGGATACTTCCCGGGAATTGACCACTCGGTACCACCCGATGTTCCCTTGGAGAATTATCTTTACTATCTAAAGTTAATCAGGAAAACAGGAAATTAAAAAAAGGGGGAGAAAAGAAGATGTCCGATTTAGGAGGAATAAAGGAGAGTCTGATTAAAGGAGATGCGAATAAGGTTAAGGAATTGGTGGAAGCCGCCGTCAAGGAGAAAACGCCGGTGGGAGAGATTCTCAATCAGGGATTGATTGCCGGGATGAATGTGGTGGGAGCAAAGTTTAAGAATAATGAATTCTACGTTCCGGAGGTTCTTATTGCTGCCCGAGCGATGCATGCCGGAATGGATATCCTGCAGCCTCTCTTGGCCGAGAGCGGAATAAAACCGATAGGCAAAATTGCCATCGGCACGGCAAAAGGAGACCTGCATGACATTGGCAAAAACCTGGTGATTATGATGCTCAAGGGAGGAGGCTTTGAGGTAGAGGATTTGGGGATTGATGTTCCAGAGGAGAAATTTGTCGAATCAGTCAAGGCGGGAACTCAGTTAATCGGTATTTCTGCTCTTCTAACCACCACGATGCCCTCAATGAAAACGGTAATTGAAGCCTTAAGAGCAGCAGGCTTAAAGGATAGGGTTAAGGTAATGATTGGTGGAGCTCCAATTACCCAGGCCTATGCTGATGAGATTGGGGCGGATGGCTATAGCCCTGATGCTGCCTCCGCAGTTGATAAGGCAAAGGAGTTAATATAGGCAGAGATGACTAAAGTTTGTTCGCTCGGGCTTTCTTATTCCTCGGCACTATCGTGCTCTGGGCCATAACCGCCAACTCGCTCACAAACTCTAGTTATCTCTTGCAGAAAAGAAAATGTTCTCCCCACTTGTGGGGGACGCCGTGCGACGAATAAGGAGCATATGGTTGGCGTCGGGTGGCGAGATGTGAGCCACCCTGACCGACGAACACAGTGAGGAGAGAACACAGAGGGGTGCGACGAACATACCAATACTCATTTGGTTCCTACTCGTTGTTTCTGCCTATCTGATTGGGTCGGTTCCTTTCGGGTATCTTCTGGCTCGTCTCTTTAAGAGGATTGACATCAGGGAGTTTGGCAGCCACAATATTGGCGCGACCAATGTCCTCCGGGTAGTTGGACCTTTCCCGGCAGCTCTCACCTTACTTTTTGATATTGGGAAGGGTGCTATTCCCGTTCTTTTGGCTAAAAGATATTTTCCCTCTTTTGCCCTGTTGCCAATTATTGTCGGTATTTGCGCAATCTGTGGCCATAACTTCTCCATTTTCTTGAAAGGAAGGGGTGGTAAAGGAGTGGCGACTGGCTTTGGGGTGCTACTTGCCCTTGCCCCTCTCGTCTCTTTTTTGACCTTTCTCGTCTGGCTCTTCATCCTCCTCATTAGCCGCTATATTTCCCTTTCCTCTCTGGTTGGGGCTCTTACCTTTCCTATTTTTCTCTGGTTAAAAAGAGCCGAATTTCCCTTGATAATCCTGGGTGTCCTCGTCTTCATCTTGGTGGTAATCAGGCACCGGGAAAATATTAAAAGATTGATTGAGGGAACCGAACCAAAAATAAAACTGAAACGATGAATATTGCAATCTTGGGAGCAGGGGGGTGGGGAACAACCTTGGCGATTCATCTTGTTAAGAAGAATTATCGGATAAGATTGTGGGAAGCCTTTCCTGACTACGCATTAGTTTTACAAAGAAAAAGGAAAAATCCTAAATTTCTTCCCAACGTATCAATTCCGGAAGAAATCTTTATTTCCTCAGATTTAGAAAAGATAATCTCTAAAGCAGCGCTCATCATTATTGCGGTCCCCTCATTTGCGGCAAGAGAGGTTCTCAAGAAGTTGAAGAGATTTGACCTTTCAAAAGCGATTATCCTTTCTGCCACCAAAGGTATGGAAATGGGCTCGCACCTTCGGATGAGTGAGGTAATCAGAGATGAATTGGGCAAAAAAATCAAATGGGCGGTACTTTCAGGACCGACAATTGCTAAGGAGGTAGTAGAGGGGAAGCCCTCCACCGCGGTTGTTGCCTCACCCAGACCAAAGATTGCTAGGCTGGTGCAGAAGGTTCTGATGGATAAAAGCCTGCGTATCTATACCAGCTCCGATCCGATCGGTGTAGAGTTGGGAGGTTGCTTGAAAAATATTATTGCCATCGCTGCCGGAATTGCTGATGGTCTTGGCTTTGGTACAAATAGTAAGGCGGCCCTTCTTACCAGAGGATTAGCCGAGATCGCCGCGATCGGAAAGAAAATGGGAGCAAAATCCTTTACCTTTATGGGGCTTTCCGGGTTAGGTGATTTAGTGACCACCTGCACCAGTAAAAACAGCCGCAACCGGAACTTCGGGGAGGCCATTGGCAGGGGAAGAAGGATGGAGCAGCTCCTTAAAGAAACTGAGATGGTGATTGAGGGAGTTAATACCACAAAGGTAGTCTGCCATCTTGCAAAAAAATTTTCGCTAGAAACGCCAATTGCTAATGTAGTTTATCAAATCTTATTTGAGAAAAAAGATCCTTTGACTGCGGTAGATGAACTTATGAGTCGAAAGGAGAAAGCGGAGTAGTTGACAGATAATGTAGTATTAAGTAATATATAACAGGGTATTTTCGCGATGAACATGAAAATTAAAAAAATTAATGCCGCGAAATTGTGTATACTCTTGTTGCCATTTTTTATCTGTAGCGCAGGAAGCCTTTATGCCGACACTATTATTCTGAAGAGCGGAAGTATTCTGAAAGGGATTATCGTTAAAGAATATAGCGATCGTGTTATCCTTCGGATTCCTGATGGAGAAGTGGGAATATATAAAAATCTCATATCCAAGATTGTATATCTTCGCCCCGAACAAAATTTACTTGAGCTCGGTAATAAATGTGCTAAAAGAGGTGAATTTGGTGAAGCTCTTGTACATTACAGAAAAGCTCTAAGAATAAATCGGGATTTTGAAGAGGCAAAGGATGCTATTGCAAGAGTGAGAGAAGCTAAACAAAGTCAAAAAGAGATTTCCGAGGAACGATTAAGACAATCCCTGGGAATAATCATTAAGAAGGAGGGTAATGAGATAAAGGTGGCTTCGGTCGATGCCCG
The DNA here is from genome assembly GCA_030637775.1 of bacterium. Classification (GTDB taxonomy): domain Bacteria; phylum Ratteibacteria; class UBA8468; order UBA8468; family UBA8468; genus DAOVGU01. Next base: position 3,989 of record DAOWFY010000031.1, read on the forward strand.
GTCTCCCGCTTTTAGGGCGGGTATCAAGCACGAAGATATTATAGAAACAATCTGGGATGCTCATCTTAAGTACGAGAAGCTGGATAAAGCAATTGCTCTTTTAACAGGAGAAAAGGGCGCTTCAGTTTCCTTGACCATCAAACGGCAAGTTAGCCCCATCCGGAGGAAGATTCGGTGGTATCAAAAGGAGTTTGTGGGGATAGGGATTTCTCTAAGTATGAAAGAAAGAGGGTTAACGATAACAAATGTTTCCCCAGGACAACCGGCCGATAAAGTGGGGCTGAAACCAGGGGATCGTATTGTAGCTATTGAAGGGAAATCTATCCGCTATACCGGTTTATCAGAAGCTATAAAAAAGATGGCCGGTCAGGCAGGTATACCTCTGGACCTTACCATCACCAGAAAAGTAAGAATAGTGCGTGGTGGCTATAAAAAGATAAAGGCTGATCCGTCTCTTGTTTTGCCAGTGGTTAAAGAGGAGGAGATAGCGGGCATTGGCGTGCAAATAGTCCTCACTTCTAAAGGCCCCAAAGTTGTGAACGTTCTCTATCGTTCGCCAGCCGAAAAAGCCGGTCTTAAGAGGGGTGATTTATTGGTTAGGATCGATGAGAAACCAGTTAGAGGCTTATCATCTAAAGAATCAACAAAGTTACTTAAAGGCGAAGTTGGGAGTATCGTTCAAACAGCCATAGAACGAGACATTTCTCTCATCCGGCAGAAAATACCGGGAAAAAATTTTGCAGGAATTGGATGTACGCTGAGTAAAGGAGAAAATGGGTTTGAAATTAATGGACTCCTTCCCGATGGAGCAGCCAAAAAAGCCGGGATAAAGAAAGGGGATATCATTGTTCGGGTAGAGGATAAAGATATTACCAATAAGATTTCATTCTCTCAATTTGTAGAGGAGATTCGTGGTCCGGTTGGAGCAGAACTCACTCTTACCATCAGAAGGAATTTAGCAATCAAGAGGACAAAAATCAGAGTGCAGTGATAAACAGGAGAAAAAAATGGAAGAGAAAAAGAGAAAAAGAAGAATTCATTACTTAGTTAATAAGAGTTTTCAAATGAAACATGCAGGTATAATATTGGTTCTTATGTGTCTGGTTTTAATCGTTTTTGCCTGGACCGTTTACCATTCAGGCTGGGTTCCTCTGACAGAAAGACTATCAGATGTCTATCCACAAGGAAGGCTGGTTGCTATCTTGAGAGTTCTTAAATTGCAACTGGCGATTAGGGTACTTTTGCTTGTACCGATCATAATAATAGTTTCTATGTTCTTATCTCATAAGACAGTTGGACCTTTAGCCAGGTTAGAAAGGAGTATAAGGGCTATCTCCATGGGCAACCTACAGATGCGATTAAAGGTAAGGAAAGGAGATGCGCTTTTTGGTTTAACCCAAGCAATTAATGAAATGGTAAAAAACACTGAGCAAATACTTTTCAAGGATAGAGAGCTTATAGAAAAAATATTTGTAACTGTCGAAGATTTGCGAGCAAGTATGAAAAAAGTTTCAGGGACACCAACCGAGATTTCGGAAAAGATTGATTCATTAAGTGCACAGATAGTTAAGTTGCAGAAAAATCTGGACAGTCCTATGGTTAATTTTAAAGAGAAAATAGAGGGGAGGTGAGAAGAAAAGAAAATGAATAAGGGTCAGTTGATTGAGAAGGTAATGTCCGAAGTAAAGGTTGCGAAAGCAGAGGCAACGAGGGCGGTGGACTCTGTAATTAGCAATATCAGAACTTCTCTGCAAAGCGGAGAAAAGGTCGTTCTTGCAGGATTAGGAACATTCTCCGTGAGAAGGAGAAAGGCCAGGACAGGCAGAAATCCACGCACCGGCGAAAGTTTACAGATTCCCGAAAGAAGGGTTGTGAGGTTCAAGGCAGGGAAAACATTAAAGAATGCAGTAAAATAATTGGAAAATTGGGGACTGTCCCCAGGAATGGAATTCCGTAAATTGGGGACTGTCCCCTTAATTTATGGTGTCGTAATTTATGGAAGGCCCAAAGATTCCTGACAAACTTTTCTTCTCCATTGGTGAGGCGAGCAAGATTGTTGAGATAGAACCGCATATTCTCCGTTACTGGGAAAAAGAATTTAAGCAAACAAGACCAAAAAGGAATAAGAAAGGCGAAAGGAATTATACGAAAAAGGATATTGAGGCCATTCTTAAGTTAAAGAGCCTTCTTTACAGAGACCTTTATACCATCAAAGGGGCAAAACAAAAATTACGGGAAAGGCTACCTAAGGAGGGATTAAAGAAAGGGGACTTAATAAAGTTCCTTAAGGGGATGAGAAAGGAACTGATTTCCTTAAGAAGAACGTTGAAATAATAAAGAAAAAAGATGTTAAAGATTGGGGTTTTGGCTTCGGGGAAGGGAACAAATTTGCAGGCAATTATCGATGCAATTAGAAGAAAAGAGGTCCCGGCAGAGATTGGCATTGTTCTTTCCGATAATCCGGATGCATATGCTTTAGAGCGGGTAAAAAAGGCTGGCATCAGGGCCCTTTACCTTCCTGCCGGCAGATTTAAAACATATTTAGAGGAAAGGATAGAAAAAAATTATATCAATGTTTTAAAGAAGGAAGGAGTGGAATTGGTCTGTCTTGCCGGTTTTATGAGGGTTTTAAAAAGAGATTTACTTAATGCCTTTGCCGGTCGGATCATCAACATCCATCCCGCCCTGCTTCCTTCCTTCCCGGGATTGGAATCCTGGAAACAGGCGCTCAATTACGGGGTGAAGTTCACCGGGGCAACCGTTCATTTTGTGGAAGAGGGAATAGATTCTGGGCCAATTATCCTGCAAGCGGTTGTCCCGACAAAACCGGATGATACGCCAGAAACCCTACATCGCCGCATTCAGGAGAAGGAACATATCATTTATCCGCTGGCAATTAAATTGATTGCCGAAAACAGGCTCAGGATTGAGGGAAGAAGAGTAAATATAGAGGGGTCAGGTCTCAACATTTGCTGTGAGTAACTATCAGAGAAGTCAATCTATTCGCACATTGCTACTAAAGTAAGTTTATAGTACAGTGGTGCAATTTAACAAAAGATGAAGAAGTCTTTGTTCCCCCTTTTTGTCATTTTCCCCCTTATAGTTGCTTACTCCACTTTGGCGCAAGAAGCTCCTTACAAAGAAATTCAGCAGGCAATAGAAGGGAAGGATTATATTTCTGCTCTGAATCTCGCGAAAGCATTGCCGGAGGAGGAAGGACTTTATCTTTCCGGTATTTTAAAAGAGAAATTGGGTGCTTCTAAAGAGGCAATTGAGTTCTTTGAGAAATATTTAGAGAAAGCAAAACTTTTAGCCGACTATTGTTTCCTGCATATTGCCAATAATTACTATTGTCTGGGAAACTTTCTTGAGGCCGGTCTCTGGTACGAAAAAGCAGAGATTCTTTTTAATAAAAAGAGCATCTCCTATAGTCAAATTTTAGAGCGTTTAGCCGAATCCTATGAAAAGATAAACTATTCTGAAGAAGCAATAAAAACTTACCAAAGATTGGGAAATGATAAAGCGCTCTTTCACTTAGCAACTCTTTATAGAGAATTGGGAAGAAAGGAAAAAGCGGTTGAGACTTTCTGGAGATTGGTGAAGAATTTCCCGAATAGCCCTTTTTCCGTAAGAGCGATTAACCGATTAGAATCCCTTCAAAAGTACCTTTCTCCGGAAGAGGAATTTTCTCTTGCCTATGTCTTTTACCGGAACAGACTTTATCGTAGGGCAGAGAAAAGGTTCTCTCTCCTCCTTGACCAGGAGATCCCTTTTTCTCTTTGCTCAAAAATCCATTACTTTCGGGGAAGAAGCCTCTTTCGGCTATGGAACTATCGGGGAGCATTAAAGGAATACAGCCAGGTTTATCCTGAGAATAAGAAAATCTCTTATGAGAAGGGATGCACCCTGCAGAAGTTGAAAAGGTATGAAGAGGCGATTAATGAATACAAGAAGATAGGCAATAGCGAGAGCCTCTGGCGAGTGTCGAGATGTTATCGGGAATTAAAAGATTATTCAAAGGCAGTTGGAGCTTTAGAAAAAATTCTTTATTCTTTCCCTAAAAAAGAGCAACAGAGCAGAGCAGCATACTTTTCAGGAAAGTATTGGGAAAAATTAGGAAAGAGCGAAAGAGCAAAGGTAGCATATAGCCGGGTAGCTAAATTACCTTATACCTTTTATTCCTATCGTGCTTGCCAGGAGGGAAAGGCTTCTTCTCCACAGAAACAAAACCCTTCCTACGAGAAGCCTTCTCCTCAGCAAAACTTAGCGGATTTGGAGAAAAGGCCGGAGCTTAAGAAGGCTCTTTTCTTATTGCGGTTAGGAATCCAGGAGGAGGCCTTTTTAGAATTGAAAAACTTAGAAAGAAAAAGCCGTGGTAGAGAAAAAATCCTTACCCTTATCTATCTTTACCAGGAGGCTCGCGCCTACCCCCAGGCAATTCGTCTCGGTACCACTCTTAAAAATAAGAAGATGAGATATCCTCTCTATTACCAGGATCTTGTGGAGGAATATAGCAAAAAATATGATCTTGACCCTTTTCTTGTCTTTGCCATAATCTGGCAGGAGAGTAGATTCGGAAAGGGGGACATTTCTTCGGCCTCAGCCATTGGTCTGATGCAGATTATTCCTTCCACTGGAGCCTGGATTGCTAAAAGAATGAGGAGGCGGAATTACCGAACCACAAGCCTCTTTGAACCAAAAACAAATATTGCTTTTGGTTGCTATTACTTTCGCCACCTTCTAAATAGTTTCGATAATAACATTATTTTAGCGCTTTCTGCCTATAATGCGGGGCCGGAAAAGACCAGCGATTGGTTCTCGAAAGAAAATGATTTTGATGAATTTGTGGAAAGCATTCCCTTTTCAGAAACCTATAATTACGTAAAAAGGGTAATCTCAGCCTATCAGGAATACCAAAGCCTCTATAACCACAGATACACCCCCACTATTCCTCCCCCTTGAAGGGGGAGGATAAAGGAGGGGGAGAAGGAAAATGATTAGAAAAGCGAAAATGGAGGATGTGCCTAAGATTCAGAAATTAATTAATGGTTTTGCGGCAGAGGGAAAGATGCTGCCGGTAGCTCTTGGCCAACTCTACGAAAATCTTCGTGATTTCTGGGTCTATGAGGAAAAGGATAGGGCCTGCCTGCCGGCCAGGGTTATTGCTTGTTGCCGCCTTCATATCACCTGGAAGGATTTAGGGGAAATCCGCTCCTTAGCCGTAGCGGAAAAAAAACAGCATCAAGGAATTGGCGCTCTTTTATTAAAGAGGGCTTTAAAAGAAGCAAAGAAACTGAATTTGAAAAAAATCTTTGCCCTTACCTATGCGCCTTCCTTCTTTGAAAAATATGGCTTCTTCCGCATTTCCAAAACACGTCTTCCCCACAAAATCTGGTCGGAATGCCTTAACTGCCCAAAATTCCCCAAATGTGATGAAATAGCTTTAATGAAGGAACTATAATGTTGACGTTTACAAATCCATTTAAGGAAAAAGATTTGCCTCATTAAAGGCAATGAGCATTATATTCGGATTTAGCGTGAAGATAGGCTGGCACGAGGTGTCTAAGAATCCTACCCATAGCGAACTATTTTTCCATCTCTTTGCCGATAAGGAGTTAGATATTTTCCCCTCTTATCACCTATAGAATACCTTTCCGCCAGGCTCCAGAGATATACCAGAAACTTTTGACCGACTGCTTTGAGGCAATGGGTGTAATTCTGAAATGGTAAGATTTCCACTGCTTACTAATCATACTTAAGAACAAGAACCTCTCTATTGATTATTATACCCAGAGAGGCTATAATAAATCTATATTCAAAAAAGAGGAGGTTTATGGCTAAAGAAAAAATTGTTCTTGCCTATTCCGGAGGTCTGGATACCTCGGTTGCTATTTCCTGGTTAAAGGAAAATTATGATGCTGAAGTCATTGCCTATACGGCCGACCTCGGCCAGATAAAAAATAAGAAAGTCATTCATGACAAGAGCTTAGCCACGGGAGCAAAAAGGTTTTATTTAGAGGATTTAAGAGAGAAATTCTTAAAGGATTTTGCCTTTAAGGCCTTAGCCGCGAGTGCCTTATATGAGGGAAAATATCCCTTGATTAGCGCTCTTTCCCGACCATTGATCGCGCAAAGGATGGTAGAGATTGCCCGGGAAGAGAAAGCAACCGCTTTAGCCCATGGGGCTACGGGGAAAGGGAATGACCAGGTAAGGTTTGAATTAACATTTAAGGCATTGGCTCCAAACCTAAAGATTATTGCTCCCGCACGGGAGTGGGAATTTAAGTCCCGAGAGGAGGAAATTGCTTATAGCAAAAAAAAGAAGATTCCCATTTCTGTCACAAAAAAGAACCCTTATAGTATTGATAGAAACCTCTGGGGAGTCTCAATTGAGTGTGGGATTCTGGAGGAGCCCTGGAAAGAACCTCCCGAGGATGCTTATCAAATGACCGTCTCTCCCAAAAGGGCTCCGAATAAAGAGAGCTATCTGAGCCTTGAATTTGAGAAAGGGATCCCGATTAAGATCAACGGGAAGAAGTATCAACCGGTGGCCTTGATGGAGAAATTAAATAAAATTGGTGGCGAAAATGGTATTGGCAGGATCGATATCATGGAGAATCGACTCATCGGTATTAAATCCCGTGAGGTCTATGAGGCACCAGGAGCAATGATTCTTTACAATGCTCACGATGCCTTGGAAAGATTGGTCCTTGATCGGGAAACATTCCATCATAAACGCCTGATAGCAGAAAGATATGGCCAGCTTATCTATAATGGGCTCTGGTTTTCACCGGAAAGAGAAGCCTTGGAGAAGTTCATTGCCCAGACGCAGAAAAGAGTGTCCGGTAGCGTGCGGGTAAAACTCTATAAAGGCAATGCGATTGTTGTGGGAAGAAAATCCCCCTATTCCCTTTATCAAAAGGATTTAGCTACCTATTCAAAAGAGGATATCTTTGACCAAAAGTCGGCCCAAGGCTTTATTGACCTCTTTGGTCTTCCCTTGAAGATTATGGCGCCGGCACGCAAGAAGAAAAAATGAAGAAATATGTTGTTCTTTTAATCTTTCTTTTTCTTTTACTTTATGGAATAACAAGAAGAGAGTTTAGGGAAATCTATATCAATGCCAAAATAATCTGCCTTTCCTGCATCGGTATCGGCGAATGAAACGGAGAGTTGTTCAGATTGTTTCCCTGGTACTTTTTAATTCCTATTACTTTTCTTTCCTGAAATTTATTCCCTGCCCGGTCCTTAATTGCTACGCCTGCCCTTTGGCCATTTTTGCCTGTCCGATTGGAACAATTCAGTACTTTGCTATTATTAGCTCCTTTCCATTTTTAACCCTTGGTCTTTTGGGGATTATTGGCTCTATCTCTGGTAAGGCGGTCTGTGGCTGGCTCTGTCCTTTTGGGTTCTTGCAGGACCTTCTCTATAAGATTCGTAGTCGGAAATTCAAGATTCCCGAGAAATGGGGTTATCTGAAATTTCTCGTTCTTATTCTTTTAGTAGTTGCCCTTCCTTTCTTTACGAAAGATTTCTGGTTCTGCAAACTTTGCCCGGCGGGAACGATAGAGGCAGGTGTCCCTTTAGCAATATTTAATCAGGCTATTAGAGGAGTGGTTGGTTTTTTCTTTTGGCTTAAGATTGCCATCCTTCTTCTAATTCTCATCTTAACAATTTATTGCCAGAGGGGATTCTGCCAACTCTTCTGTCCTCTTGGCGCCATATTTTCTCTCTTTAATCGTCTCAGTCTTTTGAAACCAAAGGCAAAAGGATGTCCGATAAAGATTTGCAAAAACCCTGGTTCTTTCGATTGTATCCGCTGTTTAGAGTGTATGAAAAAATGACCAGAAAAGAAAAAGTTTATTCAGCAATTCAGCATAAAGAAACGGTGTCTCTTCCTTACTATCTTGACTTTACTCCGCCGGTAACAAAACTGCTTCAAAAACATTGTCGGAATGAGGACGTGAATGAGGCAATTGGCAATCATCTTCTATCAATATCGGCTAAAAGATTAAGACCTTTGTATGCTGACCCAAAAATCTATGGGGAGTATTCTCGCGATGAATTTGGCGTACTCTGGCATAACGACGAAGATAATCGAGGGCATGTAGTAGAGTATCCCCTCAAAGACCTTAATTTAAAGGGCGATACCTTCCCCAATCCACGAGAGTCCTCCCGTTTTGCCCATCTTCCTTCTCTTTTAAAGAAGGAAAAGAAAGTCTTTGTCCTCGCCTGGGTTGGTGACTTCTGGGAAAGGGCAACATTTATGTGCCCTCCGGAAGAATTGTTAACCGCCCTTTATCTCAAGCCATCATTTGTGGAAGAATTATTGGATAAAATTGCTTCTTATAATCTTGCTACCGCTAAAGAATTGATTTCTTATGGAGTAGACGGGCTTTGCCTTTCCGATGATTATGGCACACAGAAAGCGCTCTTGATGAGTCCCAAACAATGGCGTCATTTTATAAAACCTCATCTGGCAGAACTTTTTTCCTTCGCTCACGGACATAACCTTTTTACCCTCCTTCATTCTGATGGAAATATTAGAGAGATAATACCCGACCTCATCGAAATCGGCCTGGATGTCCTCAATCCGGTGCAACCAGAATCTATGGACCCCTACGGGATTAAAAGGGAGTTTGGAAAGGAACTTTGTCTCTGGGGAGCCATTGGAACCCAGCAACTCCTTAATAAAGCAACTGTGCCTCAGATTAGAAGAGAGGTAAAAAGAGCAAAGGACATTTTGGGAAGGGGCGGTGGATATATTTTAGGACCAGGAATCACCGTGCAAAAAGACTGTCCCTTAGAGAATATTCTTGCCCTCATTGATGTAGCAAAAGAGAAAAGATAATGCAGAGGAAGCTAAAGGATATTGGGGAGTTTGGCCTGATTAAGCGCATCGCTGAGAAGGAGAAGGTTTTTGGTAAGGAGGTAATTGTTGGCATTGGCGACGATAGCGCGGTCATCAAATACAAAAAGGGCTATCACCTTCTTCTAACCACAGATATGCTTATCGAGGGCATCCACTTCAATAAAAAGGCCACACCCTTTCAGATTGGCTATAAGAGCTTGGCAACTAACATCAGCGACATCGCCGCCATGGGAGGTATTCCCAAATATGCTCTTGTCAGTTTGGGACTGAAGAAAGAAACCTCGATAAAGTTTGTTGATGAAATCTATCGAGGAATAAGGAGTTTGGCAAAAAAGTTCAAAGTGACCATTCTTGGTGGGGATACCGTTTCCTCTCCCAAGATTATTATCAACATTGCACTCTCCGGAGAGGTGAAAAAGAATTATTTAACTTTGAGAAAAGGTGCTAAACCCGGAGATAAAATCTATGTTACGGGAACTCTTGGCGGTTCAATTTTAGGAAAGCATCTTTCCTTTATTCCCAGAGTGAAGGAGGCCAGGTATTTAGTAGAAAATTTTCATCCTACCTCAATGATTGACATTAGCGACGGTCTCCTCAGTGACTTGAAAAGAGTCTGTGAAGCCAGCAAGGTGGGAGCGAGAATCTATCAGGAGAAGATTCCTCTCTCCCAGGGGGTAATCTCTTTAGCAAAGAAGAAAAAGGAAAACCCCTATCGGCTTGCTTTAACCGGAGGGGAGGAGTTCGAACTTCTCTTTACTCTTTCTAAAAAATATAAGAACTGTAGGGGTCGGATTCATCCGACCCGTGGGTTCATCACCCAAATTGGCGAGATTACAAAGAGAGGAATTGTCCTTCTTGATGAGAAGAACAAGGTTATTCATTTAAGGAAAATAGGTTTTGATCATTTCAAAAATGCGGGAAACATCTCCTGATGTTGATACAATGTAGTGGCCGAGTTTACTCGGCAGAGCAAGCTCTGCCACTACAGAGGAAAACCAATAATCAAGGTCTGGAGACCTTTCCCACACTGAAGGAGGTTAAGAAAATGGCAGAGTTGGAGAGAAAGGATTATCAAATCTGGGGAGAGGAAAGAAAAGAGGCATTAAGGAAAAGCAAAGAGATTATAGAGAGCTGGGGGATAAGGATGCCTGAGGTAGAACCTCAAGTCTTGGATTTAGGATTAGGTGATTTCTATAAGGTCGGCCTGATAGAATACTGGATTGCCAACAGTGAAAAAGAGGGCTATTGCGGGAAGTTTCTCTTTGTCTTTGACAATCAGACCTGCCCTTACCATCACCACAATTTTAAACACGAAACATTTTTTATCCTCAAGGGGAAGGTAAAAATGGTTGTTGCTGGCAAGGAGACGGTAAAAAGTCAAGGTGATGTTTTAGCAATGGAGCAGGGGACAGACCATTCCTTTACTGGGATAGGGCCGGCGCTCCTCCTGGAGGTCTCCAAACCCTGCCAGCCAAATGACAACATCTTTGAGAGCAAAAAAATTGGTGAAAACGGCATTCTTTAACAATGAGCCCATTTCCTGTGGGAAACACCTCCTGATGTTGATACAACTGAATTTTAAGTAGGATAGTAAACAAAGAGATGGGAGATACGGTCACTTTCCCCTAAATAGATTTCTCCATTCTCTCCGGTAACTGCGGCATCAAATTCATAGCCGTGCCAATAGCGAGGGGAAGAGACATAAAGAATACCTAAATCCTGCAAGTCTCCTTCTTGAGGATTATATTTGAATAGATGGCAGCAGGATTTGCCAGCAATGCCATAAACACAGTTGTCTTTTCCTATCGCAAGACAGCGAATATGAGGTTGATTTAAAGGTTTTCCCAAAGAAATTACCTTTTCCTCTTTTGGGAAAAATTGGAAGAGAATTCCATCTGCTGATGTCCCGCCATAAATAGATTGACTCTTTTCTTCCCAGATTAAAGATTCTATCTTATTATACACCTCTCTACCACAAATTGAGGGGGCTTTAATCTTTAAAGGAACCAAGCGCTCTTTTTTTACCTCATATTTAAATAGTTTTGTCCACCGTCCTCCTCCAAAGACATCTCCGGTAGAAGTAACAACTAAAAGCTCGGAGAAAAGATTATCTTTATCTATCTTTTCTTTCAATTCAACTGAACCTTTATCCGGATAGAAGATAAAGAAGGTGCCGGTTTTGCTGCTTAATCCATAGATACGATTTAAATTATTGTCAATAGCAAGAGAGACTATTCCCTCACCCTTCACCGGGCAAATCAGTTTTTCGATTTTACCAGAAGCACTTTTAGGACTATAAGAATAGATATAACCCTGCCTGCCTGCCGGCAGGGTTTCTCCTATCTCCGGTTTAGTCCCAAGGAAAAGTTTGTTATCAGCAGAAATGACCAAAGAACTCTTTTTGCAATTTTTTTCAACCACCCCCAAATCAACGATAGCGGCTGATTCTCCTTTAGGATTATAAACAAAAAGATGGGATTTCTCCCCGGAAGTGGCTCCATAGATTTTGCCTTCTCTATCTTTGACTAAAGAATTAATTGCGCATTCTCCGGGAGGAATCGGTAAAGGAATGGCTTTAACCTTCTCCTCAGAAACATAACAGGATTTTAGATAATCTTTAGGGAAAGGAATGTTAGCATAGATCTTTCCTTCTTTGGCTATTGCTTTTCGCCCGGCATCATCGTAGAAAACGACCCCAGATTCTTTCCCTTTTCGCCCGACTACCTCCTGACCTATTGGAAAGGAAGGTAGAGGCCATCTTCTCTTTTTTAAATCTTCTTTATCTATTGGCATATTATCCCCAGCTTCTCACCAAAGGCCATCTTGGAGTAAAATCCTTGCCTGAGCCTTCCGGAGTGTAGATATATATCCTTTCTGGTCGATTATTAGTATCGGCAAAGTAGAGATTGCCGGCAAAATCCTTGGTCGCCTTAGCGATATATTCAGAATGGTATTCTCCATCGTCAAATGGGCAGATTTCTTCTTTCTTCAAACTCTTCGGCTCCATCCTAAAAAGATACATCCGATAAGGTATTCTCCTGTTTCTATCTAACTTGGAAGCGGCATAATAGAGATACCCATCATCACCAAAAATAAGACCTCCCAGATGGTCTAATTTATCTTTACCGTAGCCAGGACCTAAATCATAAATTTTGTTATCTTTAAAGTCGTATCTGAATAGCTTTTCAGCAAAAGGAATTCTTTCTAAGTTCCAGACCGTCCCATAGACACTATTTCCATCAGGAGAGGAAACAACATCATAAGCACTCCTTGCTTCAGATGGAGAATCCGGGTCCTCAGGAACTCTGGCCTTCAGGTGAATTAATTTATCTTCTTCAACATCATACTTGACGATATATCCCAAATCATCCACTGTGTAACCATTCTCTTCCGGGTCAATCCAGACAACCTGGGCATTAATGTCGCCAATTCTACCCAGGTCTCGATATTTTCTATTTTTTATATCAAATACATAGAAATGGTCTCTGGGCCAGGTAATCCCATATAAAAGACCTCTTTTTCCTGCCAAAGCCATCGCTCTACTTCCTTCATTAGGGCTCATTATCCCAAAATCTTCTACTCTCTCAGTTTTAGGGTCAAGTGAGAAGATGTGAAAACCAGGATGCATCCTTTCTGGGTCATCCCAGGTATGCCAGGAGCGCCATACAGGATGATTAATAGGTGGACCAGAGCAATGAGTAGCACAGTATAATTTACCAGAACTATGCGGAAGAAGGCAGTAATGAATCTTAGAATAAGGCGCTCTTCCTGAATCTAATGGTTCTCCCAAGGCTGGTCCTACTTCCAGGAGATATTCGGTTTTCTCTTTCATCGGGTCATACCTGACGATAAAAACGCTTTGACCTCCGGTCAATTCAGAGCAAACGGCAATATAAATATTCCCGTCTCTTCCCGTAGTAATCGACCAGCAGGTATCATGCACCGGTAATTCCCTGAAGACAATCGATTTCATTTCACTGAATTTTGTTTTATAAAATGGGTAAATCTTTTTGAGGATTCTTTGTTTTAACCAAAGAAATTATCTTTTCTATAAAAGTTTGGGCGTCGCTTAAAGCTTGTTCAGCTTCTTGTTTAGCAATAGGCCGTTCTGGTTCATAGATAAAATCATGCCTTTTTCTTCGCATCCAATCAAAGTTATTTACCAATTTCTTAAATTCTTCTCCGAGAATTCTTCCGCAAAACGAGACTACTGTTTTGTGCCGGTCTTTACCTTTTGGTCTATAACCTTCGGCCAGCATTAACGCCCTTCCCGCTCTAAGCATTCCATGATAGGCAATTGCATAGGCCCACTCTTCATCGATAGAGAGATTTGCTTTTGCAGTGGTTAAATCTTTTCTGGCTCTCTCAATAGATTTATCCGCCCTTTTAAGGTTTGCAGGGATCTTTTCGATTAAACCTTCCCTTATTAAATCTTCAAAAATCATTCTCTGAACCTATAATAAAAATTTTCTTTTCTCGTGATATCTCCGACATAAAAGAATCTTTAATTTTTCTCTTTTCATAAAACTCTTCTTTAGAAAATACGGAATAATTAATTTCTCTGTTTAATTTCTTTTCCAAAACACTAATAAATTCATTTAAAACTGTTATATCCGGTTTGCCAAGAATTATTAGGTCAATGTCACTATCTACATTCTCTTTATTTTTGGCAAAAGAACCATAGATAAAGGCAACATCAATTCCTTTTATTTTAGATAAAGTTTCTTTGAGAGAACCAATCGTTCCTTTGGTTTTAGAGATAATTGCCTTTAATTCTGGATAGATAGCAAAATCTTTTCTAACACTATAATATTTAAGGTTACCTCTTTTGTTACTTTCAACTAAGCCAATTGACTCCAGGTTATTAAGCTCTCTGGATATATTTTTTATATCGTGTTTGGTGAGTCTAGTTATTTCTCTTAAATAGTATCTCCTGTCTGAATTACCCAGTAAGATTTCCAGAAGAGCAACTCTTATTTTTGAGGAAAATAATTTTTCTAACATAATCTCCCTTGATGTAAATTATACATCAATTGATGTCAAAAATACAACATTTTTCTTTTAAAATGGGCATTTTATATCCAGAAAACTATATTGCACAGTATAATTTACCAGCTTAACTTTTTTCCATTCCATTTTTCTTCCCCCCGTTTTTCTCTAAAAACCTAATTTCTACTCCCACCAATTAGATTTATCCACTGTTTCAAAGGGGTACCAAGCTACATGACCATCGACAAAGAGAACATTTGGTCCGCCACTGTGCCTGGTCCCAACATGATAATGCTGATAAAGCCCACTATTCTGGACAAAAAACCCTCTAAGATTTGGATCCTTATTATCGTTATTGCTATCAGCAAGATAAATGGTTATCGATGGTTTACTAATTCTTGGTAGTTTCTTGCCCCCATTAAAGGAAACCAAATTGAGCCCATAGGATATATAGCGGTCAGATGTCTCCATAGAGCCATATTCATGACCACGGTTCGAAGGGCAACGATACACCTTCTTTGCCTTGTCTATATATGGTTCAAGCTGCCCCATCGTATATTAATATCGTAGTATGGAAGCCACTCGTTATTATCCTGAAGGTACATCACTACTCCCAGCCCTATCTGCCTTAAGTTACTCATACATACCGCCTGCCTGGCCTTTTCCCTGGCTTGAGATAGAGCCGGTAATATCATTGCCGCTAAAATGGCAATAATTGCTATTACCACTAAAAGCTCAATCAGGGTGAAGGCTCTGGACCACAAAGACAATCTCTTCGTCCTTCTCATTTTAAATCACCTCCCTTAAATTTTGGCTTCTTTGATATACCTGAGAAGAGTTAGGAAACCTTTCTTTTTTCACCCCACCGCTCTTCTCAATGACACCTTATGTCAATTTTGCATCTTCAGTTCATTTGTGCTATAGTTCTTCTGGAGGTGAAGAATATGGGAAAAGTTACGATTGAAATTAATAAAAGGCAAGTAGAATCTATTATAGAACAATTTGGCATCACCGATAAACTTAAACTTGTTAAGAAATTGGAAAGAGAAACGAGAAAAGAAAGATGGAGTGAACTTATTTCTAAGATTAGAAAAAGATATAAGAAGAATCCAATTTCTGATGAAGAAATTAGACGCATATGTAAAGAGGTAAGACGGCAGAGATATGAAAGAAATACCAAAGGCAGTAATTGATACCAACGTATTTATTAGTGCCCTCATCGGAAGTAAAAACGCCAAATATATTTTAGATAATTTTCTTGATGGGAGGTTTGATATAATCATTTCAGAGAAACTTTTTGAAGAACTTATTGCAACCATCGGTAAAGAAAAATTTAGTAAAATTATAGATGAGAAAGGATGTAGGGAGCTAATAGAATTACTTAAAACCGATGCAGATTGGGCTATACCTGAAGAAAAAATAGCTATTTGCCGGGATCCAAAGGATAACATAGTATTGGAATGTGCAGTTGCTGGGAAGGTTGGTTTCATTGTTACCGGTGATAGAGACCTGCTTGCTCTTTCCCCTTTTCGTAAAATCTCCATTATAACTCCCTCTAAATTCTTAGGACTTCTTTAAAACCGTTATTTTCTTTTCTACTTTTTTACAAGTAGGAAACCTTTCTTTTTTCACCCCACCTGTTTTCTCAATTAGAAGAGA
>DAOWFY010000091.1 GCA_030637775.1 bacterium
AACCGCCAACTCGCTCACAAACCTCAGTCATTGCTTGTGAAATGATTTATTCTTATCGGTGGTTGAAGGAGTATGCTGATTTTAATCTTTCTTCTGAGAGATTGATGAGACTACTTACCTCTGTTGGACTTACAATCGAGGATTCTTCCTCTCTGGGGAATGATACCGTCTTTGAGTGCGAAATTCCGGCAAACCGAGGGGATCTCCTGTCCATCCTTGGTCTTGCGCGGGAGACCTCTGCCATCTTAAGGAAAGGATTTTTAGAATTTCCTCAAATTTTCACCGGGAAAGCGCGACCTTTTACGATAAAAGTGCACTCCCGAAAGCCTTCTCTTTGCCCATTCTATTCGGCGCGAGTTATTAAGGGAATAAAGGTGGGACCCTCCCCGGATTGGTTAAGGGAAAAATTAATAAAAGCCAAAATTAGACCAATTAATAATATTGTTGATATTACCAATTTCGTTCTTTTAGAGACCGGACAACCCTTGCATGCTTTTGATTTAAAGAAGATTGAGGGCAGCATAACTGTCCGCTGCGCTCTTCCCGGGGAGAAGATCAGAACGCTTGATGGCGAGCTACGAGTATTGAAAAGCTCAATGCTGGTAGTGGCGGATAAGAAAAAATCGTTAGCAATTGCTGGAATTATAGGGGGAGAGGAAAGCCAGGTGACCAAGACTACCCGCGATATCCTTCTGGAGAGCGCATATTTTGCTCCTTTTTCCATCAGAAAAACTTCCCATGCACTTAATCTGACTACAGAATCTTCCCTTCGTTTCGAGAGAGGGGTAGATCCTGCGGGAGTACTTTTTGCTTTGAATCGGGCAAGTTGGCTAATAAAGAAGACAATCGCAGAAGGGGAAATTGGTCGGTTAAATAGGGCAGGAGAACTTCCAAATTTAACCCCTCTTAAATTAAAATTGAGAAAGGAAAGGGTCAGATGCCTTTTAGGAATTGAAATTCCCTCCGAAGAGATAAAAAAGATTTTGGAATCTTTAAGTTTTAAAAATAAAGACAAGAAAGATTCTTTTGAGATTGTCGTTCCAACTTTTCGCCAGGATATCAAACAGGAAGTTGACGTAATTGAAGAGATCGCGCGTCTTTATGGATATGAGAAGATTCCCGCCAAAATCCCGGAGGCAAGAATTACCCCTTTCTCTGAAAATAAAGAGAAAAAAATTGCTTCTCTCGTAAGGAGCATCCTGATTTCCTTTGGTCTCAATGAGGTAGTCACTTCTAATTTTTCCTCTTTTTCAGAAGAAAGATGTATAAAAATTTTGAATCCTTTGACGAGAGAGCAGAGCGCTCTTCGGACAAATCTTCTTTCTTCCCTTCTTTTGACATTCTCTTATAACCTTAATCAGGGGAACAAGAAAATGGCATTTTTTGAGTTGGGGAAGGTCTACTCATCGCGGGTACCCTCCATCCCATCCACAGGATGGGAACCCTCCTTTCAGGAAAAATTGATGCTCTCAATTGGTCTTTATAATTCTGGCAATTTCTTTCGCTTAAAAGGGATCTTAGAGAAACTTCTAAAAAAAATGGGAATTTTAAACTATGTGATAAAGGATTTTACCTCCCTTTTCTTAGCGGAGAAAGTATCGGCGGGAATTTTCATAAATGGTAAGTTTGCAGGCTACTTTGGGAAGGCAAGCAAAAAGATCCCTTCTTTCATGAAACTTACGGGGGAAGTTTACCTGGCAGAATTAGATTTTGAACTTTTAGCTAAATCTACCTCTTTCATTAGGGAGTTTAAACCGTTACCAAAATATCCTAACATTAGACGCGATTTAGCCATTGTTGTTGCCGAAGAGTTTGGCTGGAAGGAAATCGTAAAGATTATCAAGGATACCTCCCCCCTTATTAAAAAGGTTGAACTCTTTGATCTCTACAAAGGTAAGGAGATTCCTTCTGGTTATCGAGGATTGGCCTTTTCCATCTTTTATCAATCTGCCGAGAGAACCCTCACTAAAAAGGAGGTTGATAAACTGGATGAAAAGGTGGAAGGGGAGTTAAAGAAGCGTTATAAGATAGAAATAAGAGGGAAATGAAAAGGGAAGTAGAAATTACTATCTTTGGGAGCAAATATACCTTGGAAGGTAATAAAGAATATATCGAAAGACTGGCCGATTATGTTGAGCAAAGGATAAAAGAGGGACTAAAAAACTCACCCGAAGTCTCCTCGTTAAAGGTTGTTGTGACTACTCTCCTATCTATGGCTGATGAACTTTTTACTCTGAAGGAGAGGATGATGAAGGAAAGGAGAGGGAGCGAATTTACGGAAGAAAAGGTTAATGGATTAATAAGATTAATTGATGAAAAGATTGAACAGTTGCGCCATTTTTCTTCTTAATTGATTGACAGTAAATAGGTAAATAGACTATAATATATATAATTGCGGGGTGGAGCAGTGGTAGCTCGTCAGGCCCATAACCTGAAGGTCGTAGGTTCAAGTCCTACCCCCGCTACTACTTAATGTTTAAGAGAAGAAAGGGTTTAGCCATTGATCTCGGGACAACCGCTATCCGTGGATTGTCCTTAACTAAAACGGCAAGAGGAGTGGGGATAGCGAGCCTTTCGCTTTCTTCTATCCCTGCCTCTTCGGAGGAAAGGGAAAAGGCCTGGAAGAAAACAGCTCAATCCCTTATTAAGGAGACAGGAGCGACTCATATTGTCATTTCCCTTCCCGGAAGGGGAGTTTTAGTGAGATTTATCTCTCTTCCTCCTGTTGCCTCAGGCAAAATTGAGTCAATACTCCAATACGAAGTCCAGCATCAACTTCCTTTTCCTTTAGATGCAGTTGTCTGGTCCTATCAAATTCTCTCTCAGGAAGAAAAGATAAATTTGCTTGTTGGTGCAGTTAAAAAGGACATGGTTAACAATTTACTGAACCTCTTTACCGGTCTTGGAGTAAGAATAGATTTCATTGATTCCGATACCTTTGCCCTTTTAAATGCCCTCAGGTTCTCTCCAGACTTTGAGAGAGATAAAACAATAGCCTTTTTGGAGATAGGGGCCGAAAGCAGCAATCTTCTTATTTGTTATAATGAGCAGATGCTTGTCAGATCTTTGACCATTTCTGGAAATGCCTTAACCACTGCAATCGAAGAAGTTTCTAAAATAGAATTTTCTGAAGCAGAGGAGAAAAAGATTAAGGAAGGAGAGGCTCAGTTTCCTACCCTTTCCCCCGTTTTAGAAAATTTGATTACCGAAGTCCAGAATTCGATTGATTACTGGAGATTTACCCAGAAGGGACCCGAGATAAAGAAATTTCTTCTTACGGGAGGAAGTAGTAAATTAGCCGGTTTAAAAGATTTCTTTACCGAGAAATTAAGGGTAGAGACTATCTCTTTTAATCCTTTCGCTAATATCTCCTACTCTTCCCAATTTAAGGAAGTGGTGGAGAAAGAAAGCTCTCGATTAGCGGTAGCGGTGGGCCTTGCTCTTCGTCAAATATGAGTGAAACATTTGTTAATATTAACCTGCTGCCTCTGGAGTTTATCAGGGTTGAGGAACTAAGAGAGAATAGAGTTTATCTCTATTTATCCCTTTTAATGGCGGTTCTCCTTACCTTAACCCCTTTCCTCTTCTTAAGGCAGAAGAATATTCTAGCACAGAATATTCTGCAGGAGGTAAATTTTTCTCTCCAGGAATATGAAAAGTATAAACCTCAGATTAAAAAAACCGAAGAGGAGATTGATGACTTAAAGAAAAAGAAAAAAGCTCTGACAATGGTAATCGGAAGACGCTCGATCTGGCTGGCGAGGCTTTTAGAGATTGGAAGGACATTACCCAGCAGATATATTTGTCTTACTAATTTTTCCCCGACCACCGGCAGTCTTGAGATTAAAGGCGAGATTTCTCTCACAACTATAAAAGCAGGATTTGAAGATCTTCGCAATTTTGCCCTGCGCTTAAATGAGTTAGACTACCTGGAAGGGGCCTCCGTCACCCAATGCGATAGGGATGAGGCAAAGGAGAAGTTAGTTTTTGCCGTTGCCGTAAAGATAAAAGAATGAATTTTTTACGAAAATATTTTCTTTTTATAACCCTTTTTCTCACCTTTGGTATTATTGGTGGTGGCCTTTATATTATTCAGAATTTAAGGAAAGAGAGTGAATCTTTATCAGAGGAAATTGAGAGAAAACGGGAGGAGATTAGGGAATATGAACTCCATCAGGAAAGAGCACCCACGGCTGCTCTTCTGGCAAAATTCAATAGGGAAAAGGTTGCTTTGGAAGCAGAGTATCGGGGACTGGAGGAAAAGTTTAAGACCTATTCCGCTTTTGTTCTTGCTAAAGAGGAAAAATTCCCCAACCTCTATTTTAAGGAGTCTCTTTATATTACGGTAGATGATATAATGGAGAGGGCGAAGAAAAAGGGAATAAATATTCCCTCCACTGTTGGTTTTTCCGAAACTGGACTACCGACAAACGAGCAGGTTCCGGATCTCCTCTTGCAACTGGATATGATAAAAAAATTGATGGATGTTATTATGGAAACTAAAATTTCTACTGTCGGCTCTATTACCCCGGGGGCTCCTGCCTCTGTGGCCTTCTATAAAGAGGTGCCGATAGAGTTGACGATTACCGATACCAGTTTCAATGTTGCTAAGTTCTTAGAAGCGCTGGGGAAGTCTCCTTCCATCTTTATTTTAGACAATATTACCCTTACGAGAAAAGGAGAAATGTTGGTGGCAAAATTAAGAATAAAAGGGGTGGTGCGGGAAAGGGAGGCTCGGTAGTTTCCTTCAGCGGCACGTTTGTTTGCCCCAGCGAGGCAAACT
>DAOWFY010000156.1 GCA_030637775.1 bacterium
ACCTTTCCTCCTATTGCTCCAATAAACATCCCTACTACCACCCAGAAGGGGAGAACAAAACCGGCAAAGATAGTTCCCAGACCTGTAAAGAAACCGAGCATTGCCGTGGGAAGAAAGGCGCCGATGGCCGCGGTAAAGTCAATCCAGGGGATGGGCAAAAGCATTAAAGGCTTGGCGGCAACAAGGCCGGTGAGAGTGGGAATGACGATGTAGATCGCCCCAAAGATGACCCCAATCATTGCTCCGATAGAAAAGACTCTCCAACGCCAGGTTTCCTTTTTGGCACTGGTTTCGGCAAGAGCGGTTGCTCCCTCAGCCGCTACCGGTGCCATCGGGAATTCCAGTTTTTCGGCGTCACTGGTAATTCTGAAAAGCACATACCCCAGACCAAAGTAGTTTAGACGGTAAAGGATGTTGTGGCCAATAAGCAGAATGATGGGAACAAGCCAGGTGCGGTGAAGGAATGTTCGCTTTATCAGAGCTTCCGAACCAGCAGGAGGAACAACCCAGGAAGGAATGAGTTCTCTTAATCCAAAGGATTTGGCATAGGGGGATTGGATAAGATACTGCTGCCAGATCTTTTCACTAAAGGCTCCTCCCTGAAGTACCAAACTGGCTGCCCCTAATACCAGACCAGGGGCAACTAAAGAGGCGGCCAAAATATAGATAATATAGGTTTCTTGCCTGCTTAGTTTTACAAAGGAACGCTTGGCAATCTCCACGAAGAGAATCAAGGTGACCCATTGGGCGGCTCCGCCGATACCGGCACCGGTAATCAGTCCAAGATAGATAGAACCAGGCAGCATGATGAAACCAATGAAGAGAGCAGCCACCACGGTCTTAAGGTTGAAGCCACTCTCAAACCTCTCGGCTTGATAATCAATCTCCGAACCGAAATTCTCCTTATTATCCAATGATTTTCTCTCCCTGCTCTCTATATTCTGCCTTTATTTTTGGGCTGACCGTTCTCCAGACCAAAAATTGTTTTCTGATTGTATCCAAGAATCTTCGGTTTAACCTCATCCAGGCAGTGGTCTCACCACTTAACCTCGCTAAGAAAAGTCTGATGGTATAGAAGCCATACCTTCCCATCGGGGTGGTAGAAAATTTTAATTGCTGACTGACGCCAAGATCAAATGGCGCTAACCAGATTGTCGTCTCCACGTGATAGGCCTTTCCCTCGGGTGCAGCGAAGGTAGAGAGTCTGGCGCCTTTGGTATAGAAGGTTCCAATCGATTCCTCTCCATAGGAGAGAAAGTACTCTCTTAAGAATGTACAGAGACCCAGGACTTCAAGCTCGCTTACCGTGAAAGGGAAGTCGAATTCCCAGTTATCTCCTTTCGGTTCCGGGAGAACCCATCTTCGCGTAACATCAGGGACCGCCATCTGAGAGGCCTTTCTTGCCGGATATGTAGTAGAAAGGAGGACAACGCAGATTACAATTATCGTGGCCATAACTGCCGAGAGGGAAGAGTAGTTTAGGGTCAGACCTCCCAGTAGATTATAGGTCATCAAGACCTTTGTTACTACCTGTCCTAAAAGATAGCCTGCCACTGCTCCCAGGATAGCGTAGACGCAGGATTCTGCCATAAAGAGGGCACCGATATGAACTGGAGCCAGCCCCACTGAACTGTATGTCCCGATCTCCTTAATTCTTTCATAAACCGCCCCCAGCATTGTATTCAGTACGATGAGAGCAGCGATAAGAATGGGAACAAAGAGGTTGGCAATCCCTGAGAATGAGGTGAGAGCAAGGGAGGAGTAAACCGAGACCTTCCCTTTTATTCCCGCAAATAGGGTGACGGCCAATCGAGAAACAAACTCCTCGATCGATTTTTTGCTATCCACCCCGGGATGGAACCTCACCGCAATTGACTGTATTGTGCCATTATTCTCAACGACAAATTTATAAGGGGCTAAAAGAACATTTCCTGTTTCCAGATGAATAAAGGATTCAATCTTTCCCTTTCCCATCACCTTTGCCGTTCTTTCCTGCTTCATCTTCTCTAAGGATTTTGCGGCCATAGAAGAAAAATTGACGGGAGTGATTCGCTCATTATCCAAGTCCTTTAGTTCTTCCATTCCCTTAGCATCGATAATGCCAATAACCTTTAGCCTTTGACCAAAAAGCTCTATGTCATTGCGAGCCCCATATTCAATACGGGGCGAAGCAATCTCATTTCTTTTTATTCCTAGAAGCTTTGCCATACTATCGGGAATGATACAACAATCTTCCTCTCCTTCCTTAAACCATCTTCCAGCAAGAAGATAGTCATCAAGATTGCTAATTTCTCTTTCTTGGGCCGTTAAACCAAGGAGCCCATAGGCATAAGTTGATGCTTTCTCACTTTTTACCTTGATGAAGGTGCCTTGACCCAATTCTTTGGTAATATACCAGGCCCGGGGAGAAACAATTGCTTTGTCTTCAAACTCGGTCTTCACATAGTCGTAAGCCGGTTCCTCCAAGGGAGACCACGTTCTGTCCCTGATCAATGCTCCCTCATAAAGAGCTTTATTGGGCCGAGGGATTTGATTAAAGCGAAGATAGGACTTGATGGAGGTAAAGGAGAGGACCGTAAATGTCAAGAGAATCAGGGTGATGGCGGTAAGAGCAGTGCGCAGTTTTCTCCGCTTCATATTGGCTACTCCTAAAGCAAAAGCGGTCCCGGTGGCGGTAATTCTACCCACATCCGTTTCATAAACCTTTGCTCTTTCCTTCTTGCTCTTGTCCATCAATTCCTCAAATTTGGAGGTAACGATGCCGAGTACTATAATGGATAAGGCTAAAGCGATGAAGGCAAGGAGAATTACCTCGGGAGCATTGGTAAGCCTGAAACCAGGATGGACAAAGCGCATTATTAAATAGATGAGAAGGAAGATAGAAAAGATCGTGGTGATCTGTTTCTTGATATTTGCAAAACCGAAGATTAGCCTTTCACTAAAGAAGGCAAATGGCAAAAGCAAAAGGAAGTAAAAGATTAATCCCTTGATCACATCATTGGCCGTTCCCCTGACATCAGGGTAGGCCCGGGATTCGATTCCGCTTGCCGCCCGAGAGTACTTAACAAAATTCTCCCAATCTCTTTCCTCTTTTGCACTTGTTGCTTTTTTTAGATAGGCGGTTGCATCCTGATGCAGTTCTCTTAGGCGTTCATTGACTACTCCAAACCTTTCGAAATTTTTCATGCGGAATTCATTGAGACGAATCGTATCCGAGGCTGCCTGAAAGGAGGGGTTGATGATGCTGCCACCTTCTTCGATAAAAAACCCTTTTCCTTCAGACTCTTCCTTGGAGAGTGAGGAGGGGGAGTTTAAGAAAAGAAGCCTCTTTCCCAGAGGACCAGCCTCCCCGATAATTTTTAGATAGGTATCTGGTTCAGAGAAGATGACTCCCACCGGTTCCACATAGGAGGTCCATTCCCAGGGTTTTTGCCCGATGATGGAATAGCCGTAACTATCCGGGATGGAGTTAGCTCGATCGAAGACATCGACCTTATCTAACTGGGTAAGATATCGAGGATCGACCAAACCATAGATATTTGTGGCGATACAGGGAAAGAGAACAATCGTCCATTCCTGATATCTCCACATCTTTACCTCCATCGGATACTGCTCGTCACCATTAACACCTCTATCGGGAGCAAGGATAATTTCCCCGGAAGCCGGATCTAAAAAATAGGCTTCTAGGATTCCTCCACCGCTTTGTGTGATTTCAAATTCTCCCTTTTCATCGGTTAATGCAAAGTTTTCTCCGCGCACACCGAGATAGGTTTTCTTAACACTATTTTTATTTTTCCCAATGCTCAAAATTCTGGGAACCGCAACCGCTCCTTTCACCGGTTCACTGGGAACAAAACTTTTTCTGGGATTAAATGTTACAATCTTCCCATGCAAGGTTTTGAGTTTGTCCTTCAGAATCATTTCCGAGACGGGAAATAGTTCGGGAT
>DAOWFY010000008.1 GCA_030637775.1 bacterium
AGGGTATAAATACACCTCCTTTAAAAAATTCCAGGAGTTATCCACAGTATTAACAGGCACTAACTCCCCCCTTGGAGAACCCCCTATTAACTATGAATAATATTATATCCCTATGTGTAACCTTTGTCTATCAGTTCTACCGAGCAAACACTAATTTTTTTTACTAATTCCCTATTTCTCCTGCCAGGATGTGACGGAGTAGATCTTGGTGCCGCCAGAGAAAGGTAAATCTATGGAGCCTGATAGATCTAAATACTCAATCGTTGAATCCGTCTCCAACTTAAAAGTTTCGCCAACTATCGAGCCGTACAAAGTGGAGGTAGTCTCTATCTTGACCTGACCCTTAGGTCCGAAGAGCACAGCATAGCAGGCTGAATCCGTTTCTAATTTAATTGCATCAATACCGTCATAGTCAGAAAAAAGCCCCACCGCCGTTGCCGCAGAGGAACCCACAACAGAGTTACTCTCCAGCTTTATGTATCCTTCAGCAACAATTATCCCCGGACCAACAATCGTTACTCCATCGCCTTCAAGATTACCATAAATATAGATGATGCCATTGATGGGACTAAGAACGGGTATATTCAGAGTGGCGCCGGTGACGTCCCAGTCTTCATTATGGGTATATCCTACCTCGGTAG
This sequence comes from bacterium, assembly GCA_030637775.1. GTDB lineage: Bacteria > Ratteibacteria > UBA8468 > UBA8468 > UBA8468 > DAOVGU01. The sequence continues at coordinate 642 of DAOWFY010000008.1, forward strand.
CCTTGGTGGCGTAATCAACCATATCAAGGGTAGGCAGGGTTATTTCGTCGGCACTGTCTTGAGAACCTTCGCTGAAAGTTCCGTCACCACTGACGGCTCCGTGTGCCGATCCCGCACCAGTAACGGCGACCCCTTCGTTTATTATATTAGTATTACTATGCAGATCTCCGGTGATACTAACCGGGGCTTCAACCTTTAAAAGTTCCTTAGTGCAAACTGTATAATCAAAGGCAGCTGCCCTTCCTTTCGTTACTACTTTAACCCTCCTTTTCGCCATTAAGGGGGAACTCGTACTGGGTGTGTAGCCGGTGGCTTCAATTTCAATTACTGGATCGCTAGTCAGGTCGGCCGTAACTGTGAAATCACCCATTATCTCACCCCCTGAGCTGGAAAAAGAGGTCACAGTTTTGGTAGCGGGGGACCCGCTCCAGCTGGCAATGTTTCCATAGTTCAGTTCCCAGATAGCCAGCTCTATTCCGGCTTCGGCAAGATTGATGGCAGAGATTCTTCTGTAGGAGCGAAGGGTCAATCTCTGCTCGGATGAGATCATCGAGAGATGGACCCCTCCTAAGGCAAGAAGAACAGCCATAATAATTGTAACAACAATCAGGATGAATCCCTTCTGGTCCATCTTTCTCCCTTTTAATTTTTTACTTCTGTATATCTAAGGCGAGGAAGTTCCCTGAAGCGTGCCTTGTTACCGACAAGCGGGCACGGTGTCCGCCAAAGGCGGACGAGCGAGGAGCAACGAGAGTGTAGTTTGCCTCGCTGGGGCAAACAAACGTGCCGCTGAAGGGAACTTCCGAGCCTCCTTATTTATTCCGTAACTTAACAACAGAATTTAAGGTTTCTTGATAGGTTCTGTTCAATCTGGTTCTGCTGGCAGTTAATTCAATGGCAACATAAGTTCCAGCGGAACTAAAGATTAAGGAACTGATATTATTAGCAATAACATTAGTATTATCGATTCTGCTGCTTCCGGTACCATAAGCATCCATAATCCTTTCTAAATTGGCTAAATTAAGCTGGTAGATGAGATAGTCATATTCATCGGGAATGATATCTCTATTCGTATCTATGGAAGGAATCTCCAGGACGAGGCAGTTAGTTGAAGTGGTATAACCTCCCCAGGCTGATAGCACCTGAGTTGCCCATTTAATATCCTTAGACATCCAGTCCAGAGCCAACCTGGCATCGGCGTAAATATCCAGATAGGTTCTGCTGGAATCAAAACTTCGCTGACTGCCTAAGTAGAGAAAAAGGATTACCCCCAGGATAAAGGAGGCCAAGACCACCGAAACCATTATTTCCACAAGGGTAAACCCTGTTCTTTTTCTCCCCCACAAAGGCTTGGTAGTTTCCTTTAGGCGTGCCTTGTTACCGACAAGCGGGCACGGTGTCCGAAGGACGAGCGAGGAGGAACGAGAGCGAAGATTTCCTCGCTGGGGAAATCGAGCGTGCCGCCGAAGGGAACTACCGAGTCTATTCATTGCTTATCGATTCCCTCTCGCGTTATTAGCGTGACCAGACTTTTAGTTGAACTTCTGCCCTGAGCTGAGGTCCAGCTCACCGTTACAGTTACTTTTTTGATATCATCCTCTCCTGCAATATAGGTGTCGTCAACGGTTACCGTACCGACAGGATTAGCGAGATGAGCAAATCCGGGAGTGGTAAATGTTCCTCCCACAATGTTATTGAAGGCCATATCTCTGATTAGTTCCATCTCCTCCTGGGCGGCCTGGGTAGCGATAAAAATCTCCCTTGTCTCGGTGCTAATGCCAAAACCATAAGAAAAGATACTGACGATGCCGATGGAGATGATGATAATGATAAGAATGGTCAGAGTTATCTCAATCAGCGTAAACCCCTTCTTCATCTTTACTTTACTAATTGGGTGATCTTAAATATGGGTAACAACATCGCAACAGCAATTCCGCCGATAACCACCCCCAAAAGAACCATAATCACCGGCTCAATCAAACTGGTTAGACCACTGACCGCGGCATCAACCTCGGCATCGTAGAAGTCAGCCACTTTAGAAAGCATCTCCTCCAAGGAGCCGGTTTCCTCCCCGACTGCAATCATTCGGGTAACCATCGGAGGAAAGACGCCTGATTTAGTTAAGGGTTCAGCAATCGGTTCGCCCTCGCGGATATTCTTCCTCGCCTCATTGACCGCCTTTTCTACCACCTTATTGCCCGAGGTTTTGCCCACAATCTCCAGAGCATTTAGGATTGAGATACCGCTTTTAACTAAAGTGGACAGTGTCCTGGAGAAGCGGGAAACTACCACCTTCCTGACCAGTTTTCCAATGATGGGAAGTTTCAATAAAATGGTATCGAACTGAAACTTTCCTTTTTCGCTACGGACGTAGAAGCGAAAAGCAAGAAAAAGCAAGAATATCCCTCCAAAAACAGCAAAGAACCAGTGGCGAAAGATATCACTTATGAGAAGAAGAAAAGCGGTTGGTCCAGGAAGTGACCCCCCTAAACCTTCAAAAATGCCTTTGAATGTGGGGATAACTTTGAGAAGCAAAAAAGAGGTAACAATTATCGCCATCACAATAATGGCCGCAGGATACGTCAGAGCAGATTTAATCTTCTTACGCAATGTACTTGTCGCCTCAAGATAGTTGGCTAACCTGTCTAACATATCATCCAGAGCACCAGAAGCCTCCCCGGCCCTCACCATATTTATATAGAGTGGGGAGAAGACCGTGGGATGTTTTTCTAAGGCTTCGGAGAGGTTGCTTCCGGTACTGACGTCATCCCTGAGCTTTCCAATCAGTGCTTGAAAACCCCTATTTTCCATCTGTTTTGAGAGCGTGTCTAAGGTTTGAATCATCGGAAGTCCAGCATCCACCATCGTTGCCAACTGCCGGGAAAAAACAACTAAATCATCTAACTTAATTTTTGCTGTTACCCGAGGTGCTCTTTTCCTTCTTTCCCTTCTTCTTTCGGGAGCAAGGGAGATAATAGTGAGTTTGCGCTCCCGCAGGCTTGTTGTAACTTCCGCCTCATCTGCCGCTTCCATTGTACTGGTGATTAACTCTCCCTCTAATGTCCTTGCCGAATAACGATATAAAGCCATTTTTTCTCCTTCACTCCTCGGAGGTGACGCGCATAACCTCCTCTAAGGTTGTGGTTCCCCTTTTAAAGTTTTTCACAGCATTATCCCGCAGGGTAGCCATTCCTTTTTCGATGACCTTCTTCTTGATCACATCGGCCGGAGCCTCCTTGATTGCCAATTCCCTAATTTCCCCATCCATAAGAAAAACCTCAGCCGTAGCCATTCTTCCATAGTAACCGGTCTGATTGCATTTCTTACACCCTTTCCCATGATAGAAAATGGGTTTTTCTCTCGTGGTTTCCAATTTTACTCCTATTCTCGCCAAAACTTCCTGGGGAATCTCTACCTCTTCTTTACAGGAATCACAGATTTTACGCATTAGCCTTTGGGCCGAGATCATAATTATTGAGGAGGCAATAAGAAAAGGTTCCACCTGCATATCAATTAGCCTGGTGATGGCGCTGGGAGCATCATTGGTATGAAGGGTAGATAGCACCAGTTGTCCGGTAAGAGCGGCCTTCACCGCAATGTCTGCGGTCTCAAAATCTCTAATCTCCCCGATGAGGATGATGTCCGGACTCTGGCGAAGAATGGCGCGTAGCCCCTTAGCAAAGGTTAAGCCTATTTCCGGTTTAACGGCAATCTGAGTGATACCGGGAATCTGGTACTCCACCGGATCTTCAATGGTAATAATATTACGGTCTGCGGTGTTAAGTTTATTTAAGATGGAGTAGAGGGTAGTTGACTTTCCCGAACCGGTTGGTCCGGTGATGAGAATCATTCCATAGGGTCTGCTTGTTGCCTTCTCCATTTGCGCCAGTGGCCCGGGCAAAAATCCTAAATCGGATAACCCCAGGGAAAGGCTTGACCTATCCAGGGCACGAAGCACTACCTTTTCCCCAAAACTGATGGGTAGCACACTGACCCGATAATCGATCTCCTTCTCTTCCATTTTAACCCGGAATCTTCCATCCTGCGGAAGTCTTCTTTCGGTAATATCAAGGTTAGACATAATCTTTAATCTGGCACTAATTGCCTGCTGCAGCCGTTTAGGGAGCTCAGTTTCTTCGTGGAGGATTCCATCGACGCGATAGCGGAGGCGAAAATCCTTCTCGTAGGGCTCAAGATGAATATCGCTTGCTCTCCTCTGATAGGCTTGAAGGAGAATATAGTCAACCAATTTTACTACCGGGGTCTGGTCGGCCTCCTTAAGAAGATCCCTTTCCTCAATTACCTCCTCGACCACAACCTCCACCTTTTCCTTCCTTATTTTTCCAATGAGTTCCTCCACGCTCTCTTCCGCCATTGATTCAGTGGCGGATTCTGGCAATTCTTTTGCCTCTTCCTTAATTACCTCGACAGACTTCCCTTTAAAATCGGCGGTAAGACCAGCAAGCATCTTATCCACATCCAATTTCTCCTCTTCTCGAGAATAGGACTTTCTGATGGTCTCGGCAATATCCTTCCTCGTAGAAAGACAATAGCGAATATTATAGCCGGTGGTACTCTTAAGGTCATCAATGGCTAAGATATTTAAGGGGTCAGCAGTAGTAATGGTAAGAGTTTTACCAATGAGGGAGATCGGAAGGACATTATAGTAACGGGCTGTCTCTATCGGAATGAGTTTAAGAGCGGATGGCTCTGGTTTGATTTTGCTCAGGTCAAGGGAGGGAAGGTTCAAATTTTCCGAGAGGGCGGATAAAAGATCCTTCTCCGAAATTAAACCTTCATCTAAAAGAATCCTGGAAAGAGGAAGTCTCTTTTGCTTCTGGATAGAGAGGGCTCTTTCATAATCCTCTCTTTTGAGGAGATTATTCTTTAAAAGGATTTCCTCTATTTTTTTACTCATTGCAGCAGTAGGGGTCAGGTCTCAACATTTGACAATTTTGTCAAATGTTGAGACCTGACCCCTTATTCATCGGCGGTGGTAATTCTAAGGATCTCTTCCACGCTTGTCTCTCCCGAAAGAACTTTCCTGATCCCATCTTCCCGCATCGTCCTCATCCCAAGTTCCCGCGCTTTTTTCCTGATCTCAGATTCCGGCCTCTTCTTCATAATTAATTCTTTAATCTCTCTCTCTAAAGGAATGACCTCAATAATCGCTAGCCGGCCTGAATAACCGGAGTTCTGGCAGATGCTGCAGCCTTTTGGCCGGTAGAAGATCTGCTCTTTTTTGGTCTTATTAATCTTTAAACTCTGCAAGATTTTTTCTCCTGGTTGATACCCTTCTCGGCAATGACGACAGAGTTTTCTCACCAGCCTTTGGGCCACCACCAAAAGCACGCAACTGGTAATTAAGAAGGGCTCTGCTCCCATATTGATCAGCCTGGTAATTGCTCCCGCCGCATCCATTGAATGGAAACTGGAGAACACCAAATGTCCCGTGAGAGCAGCCTTGATCGCAATATCTACTGTAGCTGCATCCCTGATCTCACCCACCATAATGATATCGGGATCCTGACGCAGAATTGACCTTAAAGAGCTGGCAAAGGTCAGTTTAATCGCAGGATTGATTGCCACCTGATTGATACCGGTAATTTCATACTCTACCGGGTCTTCGGTTGAGGTGATATTTACTTCCGGTTTGTCGACCAGGTGTAAGAGGGAATAAAGGGTAGTTGTCTTACCACATCCCGTAGGACCACAGATAAGAATCATTCCATGAGGATGTCTTATTGCTTCCCGCAACTTTCTTACCTCTCTCTGCTCAAAACCAAGTTTTTCGATATCAAACATCAAAGTGCTCTTATCCAGGATACGGAGAGCAATCTTCTCTCCTAAGGAGGAGGGAATAACCGAGACGCGGAAGTCAACATTTCTTCCTCCCACTCTTAGTTTAAATCTTCCGTCCTGAGGCAACCTCTTTTCGGCAATATTAAGTTTTGCCATTACCTTAATCCGAATCAAAAGTTGAGAATGGATTGAGGCGGGTGGATTAAAACCCTCCCTTAAGAGGCCGTCAACACGATAGCGAATACGAAGACTCTTCTCCAATGGCTCAATTAAGATATCAGAAGCCTTTCTTTTAATTCCCTCAACAAGAATAGAATCGGTCAATCTTACTACGGGATTTTCCTCAATCCCCTTTTCTATGGCCATCTATATTTTTATAATATTTTTCTATCGCTTTCTTAATCTGGGAGGAAGTAGCGATAAAGATTTTTACCTTATGTTTACTAATCTCTTCTATTTTTTTTGTGGTCTCTTCGTCGAAGGGATCGGCCATAATGACCAGAAGAGAATTGTCACTGATATCCACCGGGATGAAACAGTTATCAAGAACTAACTCCATTGGAATAAGTTTGATTACTTTCTTATCAATATTATAATTATCTGGAGAAAGGTAGGGGATATTATATTGAGTAAGAATGGCCTCAATAATTTCTTCCTCGGTAGTATAGCCCAATCTGCAGAGGATCTCTCCGGTTAGACCTCCATCCCGGCGCTGCAAGTAAAGGACCTCCTTCAGTTGCTCTTTGGTAATTATTCCCTTGGCGATTAAGATTTGACCAATCTTATCTCTTGATATCCGTTCAAATCGAGCCATTATCCTTTAAATAGCCTTCTTAAATCCTCGGGATCTAAGCTTCTCTCCAATGCTTGCTGCTGACTGATTAAGTGGCGCTGGACAAGTTCGTAGAGGGACTGGTTCATCGTTCTCATCCCGAACTTCCCTCCCGTCTGAATAACGGAATAGAGTTGATGAGTTTTACTCTCGCGGATCATGCTGCGGATCGCCGGGGTTATCACCATTACCTCCAAAGCAAGAACTCTTCCCTTTTCATCGGCGCGGGGGATAAGTTGCTGGGAAAGTATCGCCTGGAGAACAAAGGAAAGCTGAATCCGAATTTGATTCTGCTGGTGAGGAGGGAAGACATCGATCAGCCGATTGATTGATTGGGTAGCATCATTGGTATGCAAGGTGGCAAAGACTAAATGTCCGGTCTCGGCCGCAGTGAGAGCGATAGCCATCGTCTCCAAATCCCTCATCTCTCCAATAAGGATAACATCAGGATCCTGCCGGAGCACATACTTTAAGGCATTGACAAAGGAATGGGTATCCGTGCCTATCTCCCTTTGATTGACCAGAGCCTTTTTATGAGTATGAACATATTCAATGGGATCCTCTACGGTGATGATATGGCAGGGACGATTTTCATTGATGCGGTCAATCATTGAAGCAAGAGTGGTCGATTTTCCACTTCCGGTAGCCCCGGTAACTAAAACAAGCCCCTTGGGAAGTTTCGTCAGGCTGGTAGTTACCTCTACCGGTAACCCTAACTCCTCAAATGTTTTAATTTTATAAGGAATGGCTCTGATGGCTACCGCAATTGAGTCCTTCTGCTTAAAGACATTGACGCGAAACCTTGATACATCTTTAATCCCAAAGGAGAGATCAAGTTCATCCTCTCTCTCAAATACTTTACGTTGCTCCTCACTCATAATAGAGTAAGCAAGCTCCTTAGTATCGACATCGGATAAGGGCTTATTCCCCAAAGGAATGAGTTTCTCATTGATGCGGATGACCGGAGGAGAATCCACAGCAAGATGAAGGTCGGAAGCATCCCTCTCAATTGTCTTTCTTAAAAGTTCCTCTAATTTAATCATCTTAACCTCTCCATTACTTTTTGTGAAAGTTGCTCGGAACCTGTGCCATCGGCCGGGCAGACAACAAAAGCAAACTTGACCCTCGCTTCTTTGATAGTTTCTTTGGCATAATCGAAGGTGTAGCTCTTAATTCTTTTCTTGATAATCTCGATAAATGATTTGATTTGAGTCGTTGTTTTTCCGGGAAGGATAATCGCTAATTTATCCGGCTCATACCTGATTAAGCGATCCTCCTCCTCTAAATTTCCAATAAGAATCTGACCAAAATCAATCAAGAGACTGTTGACGATATCCCGGTCATATTTCCTTAAATAATCATCATAATCAATAATCTGAAGCAGAACTAAACCGCAAGGTCTTTGAGAGGAAATTGATTTCTCCAATTCCTGATGAAAAGCGGTTTCAAAGAAGGTGCGGGAGTGCAGTCCCGTCGCCTTATCGAGAATCTCAAGCCTGCCCCCCATAATTTTAAGAACCTCATTGAGTTGCTTTAATTCATCCTTGCCTATTTTTGTAAACCTATCCCCATTAACCATTGTTCGCGCCAGCCGATGAAGCCTTAAAATGGAGGAGGTAATCTCGCCAATAAGGTAGATTCCTAAGATGGAGCAGACAATGGCAATAAGAAGAAGCACACTTGCTCGGGCAGGCATTATTGCTCCAAGATAGAAAAGGACAATATAGCCGACAATCAAAAGAGGAATGGTGGACATCAGTGCGATCGCAATTCCAATTTTGTGTCTTAGTCCCTGCGAAACAAGGCTAAACTGATTTTCCTTTTTCACTATATCTCCTTATTTAAACACAGATTATACCATATTTTCCATTCATTAATCAAAAAAAATAATGCGAGGCTTTATGCCTCGCTGATTCAATGGCGACGAAAACCCTGCTCGATAAACCGAGCGACTACAAAAAAATCTGTAGATGCCTGATTTGCTACATGCCTAACCTGAAAAACTGATTACGCATATTGCTACTGAAGTAAGCAGATAATATAGTGTCGCAATTTATCAGGCTTATCCAGTAGGGATACCTCGGTCCTTTCGCTGGGCTTCTCTTTTTCTCTCTTCCTCAAAATCCTCTATTCCTTCTACCTCCGGGGATATTGGCTCGTAATCGGAAGGAATGGTAACTTTCTTTTCAGGTCTAATTACTCTTTCTGCTTCTTTTTCCTGAAAAATTTCTGGCTTAACCGCTTTTTCCTCGGAGACTTTCTTTGCAGACTTCAATCCTACAGAATAAAGCCATATTCCAAGAACTAAAAGAACAAAAATTACCAAAATCCACCAAATTTTCTTATTATCCATTTTTACATTTTTCTCCTCATTCTCCTTCATCTCTCCAATCATTGAATAAGTCTTCGTCAAGAATTGTCAGATAATGGGGTGGTATAAGCGCCAGTAAATTATCATCATAGTAATAGTCGCGGTCAGTATAGCCATGTCCGGAAGTGCTGGCAAAATAGGAAAGTTGCGAGGTGCATAGCGAACCTCTGATGATTAACTGACCTTTTGCCTGGGAGAGTGCACAGTAAGCCTTGCCGGTTCGGGCAATCAT
>DAOWFY010000083.1 GCA_030637775.1 bacterium
CTACTACGATCAATATTCCCGATACCGTTGGCTATACCATACCCGAGGAATTTGGTAAACTCATTGCCTACATCAGGAAAAACTTACCGATCAGTATTACCATCAGTATCCATTGCCATAATGACTTAGGCCTGGCGGTAGCCAATTCCCTCTCCGCCATTGAGAATGGCGCAACGCAAGTGGAATGCACCATCAACGGCATTGGAGAAAGGGCGGGTAATGCCGCTTTAGAGGAGATTGTGATGGCGCTGAGAACAAGAGAGGATATCCTGGGGAAGAAAACAAAAATTCTTATCTCCGAAATTTGTCCTGCCAGCAAATTGGTTAGTTCTCTCACCGGCATTCCTGTTCAGCCAAATAAGGCAATTGTGGGAGAGAATGCCTTCCGGCATGAGGCAGGAATTCATCAGGATGGATTGTTGAAGAAAAGAACCACCTATGAAATCATCGACCCGAAGAAAATTGGCTTAAAAGGAAGTGAACTCGTTCTTGGCAAACATTCCGGAAGGCATGCCTTTTGGAAACGGATAGCGGAGCTTGGTTATCATCTCAAGCAGAAAGAGTTAGAGAAAATATTTTTCCGCTTCAAAAGATTAGCCGATAAGAAGAAGGAGGTTACCGACAGCGACCTTATCGCCATTCTGGAGGAGGAGACAACTCCCCTGCCCCAGGTCTATAGCCTTCTCTATTTTCATACCAGTTCAGGAACGCAGACCATTCCTACGGCCACCATTAAATTAAAGAAAAATGGCAAGATTTTAGAGGATGCTTCCTGCGGGGATGGTCCGGTGGATGCGGCCTATCGCACCATCGATAGAATGGTGGGATTAAAGAGTCGCCTCCTTGACTACAAAATCAAAGCGGTAACCTCGGGAAAGGATGCTCTGGGAGAGGTCTCTTTAAAATTAGAGATTAAAAAGAGGATTGTGGCCGGCAGGGCGGTGAGCACCGACATTATTGAGGCCAGTGCCAAGGCCTACCTCAATGCCATTAATCGCTACTTAGCAACTAAGAAATGACGATTACGGAGAAGATTTTAGCAGCACACTCTGGTAAAAAAGAGGTAGTCCCTGGAGATTTCATCTTAGCAGATGTTGATTTGGCTTTGGGTAATGATATTACGGCACCGGCAGCAATTAGGGAATTTAAAAAAGCAGGCGGTAAAAAGGTTTTTGACCCGGAAAAGATTGTTTTAATCCCTGACCATTTTTCCCCGGCCAAGGATTTAGAGAGCGCGCAATTGGCGAAAAGGTTAAAACTATTTGCCCAACAGCAGAAGATTCCTCATTTCTATGAGATAGGACGGATGGGGATTGAGCATGCCCTTATTCCGGAAAAAGGTCTTGTTTTGCCGGGAAATTTAGTTGTGGGAGCCGATTCCCATACCTGCACCTATGGGGCAGTTGGCGCCTTTGCCACCGGAGTCGGCAGTACCGATTTAGCCGCAGTCTTCATTAGCGGTAAATGCTGGTTTAAGGTGCCGGCTACCTTTAAATTCATCTACTACGGAAAATTACCAAGATGGACAGGGGGAAAGGACATTATCCTTCACACCATTGGCGATATTGGTGTGGACGGAGCGCATTACAAAGCGATGGAATTTAGCGGCGAGACAATCAAAAATCTTGCGATGGATGACAGATTTACCCTCTGCAATATGGCAATTGAGGCGGGAGCAAAGAATGGAATCATTGAGCCGGGTGAGATTACCTGGAAAAGTGACGCAGATAGCAACTATAGCGAAGTAAAAGAATACGATGTCAGCAAAATTGAGCCCCAGGTTGCCTTTCCTTCCTCCCCCAGCAATATAAGACCTATCGGTGAAGTTGGGGAGATCCCTATTGACCAGGTTGTGATTGGCTCCTGCACCAATGGGAGGATTTCTGATCTTCGGATCGCGGCCTCAATTCTGAAGAAAAAAAAGATTCATCCAGAAGTGCGAACAATCATCATTCCCGCAACCCAGAGGATTTACTTAGATGCACTTAGAGAGGGATTAATAGACTTATTTATCAAGGCCGGCTGTATTGTCAGTACCCCTACCTGTGGTCCCTGTCTTGGGGGACATATGGGAGTTCTTAGCGAAGGGGAGGTCTGTCTTTCCACAACAAACCGAAACTTTATTGGAAGGATGGGAAGCCCTAAAAGCAAAGTCTATCTTGCCAATCCTGCTGTGGCAGCCGCTTCTGCAATAAAAGGGAGGATTGCCCATCCAGAGAGGATATAATGGAAAGAATGCGGGTAAGGCTGTATATTCCTAACTACTGGGTTGAAGGAACAATCTTTTTTGCTGAAACCAAGGAGGCCTCTGAGTTTATGGGTATAAAACCAAAATTATTTCTCCCCATTATAGAAGCAACAATCTATTCTCTCAAGAGCAATAGAGTCCTCAGCCACCCCAAATTCTTAGCCCTCAACAGAAAAAGTATTGAAAGGATTGAGCCGGTGAACAAAGAAGATATAAAAAAGGTATTTGTTATCTGGAGTTCCTGGCTGAGGGGAGAAATTCAGATTCCTCAACCGGTAGGAGATGGAGTGTTAGAAAAATAAAAATAGGAGGAAAAGATTATGCCGACGGAGCAAGAGGAGGTGAGGGTAACGGTTTTTATTCCCAAATACCGCATTGAAGGGACAATCTTTATGTATCAAGGAGGTCGCCTCTCCGACTTTCTCAACACAACAACTAAGGCCTTCGTTCCCATTACCAATGCCACCATCTATTCCGAGCAAGATAATAAGGTTATGGGAAGGCCAAAATTTATGGGATTAAACAGAAATTCGATCATTATGCTCTACAAGGTAGAGGAGGCAGGTGCAGTTTAAGGGAAAGATCTGGAAGTTTCCGGATAATATCAATACCGATGAGATTATTCCGGCAAAGTATTTAGTTACATCCGATCAAAAAGAGCTGTCGAAACATTGCTTAGAGATTATTCATCCGGAATTCCCAAAAAGAGTGAAAAAGGGCGATATTATTGTGGCCGGAGAGAATTTTGGCTGCGGCTCTTCAAGGGAGCACGCCGCCCTTGCCATTAAAGGGACGGGTATCTCCTGTATCATTGCTAAGAGTTTTGCCAGAATTTTCTTCCGCAACTGTATCAATATTGGATTGCCGATCTTAGAGGAGAAAAAACTTCCTGAATCCTGTAGTCAAGGGGATATTATAAAGATTGATTTGGCAAAAGGAGTTATTAAAAATCTTTCTAACGAGAAGGAATCCGCCATTGGCGGATTCCCCCCGTTTCTTCAAGAGATTATAAGCAGTGGGGGTTTAATGAAATGGGTAAAAAAGAAGGTTATAAGATAGGCATTATCCCGGGCGATGGGGTTGGTCCCGAGGTAATCAGAGAAGGTTTAAAGGTGCTGAAGAGCGCCGGAGAAAAGTTCGGTATAAAATATGATTTTGTCAACTATGATTTTGGTGGTGAGCGCTATCTAAAGACTGGTGAGGTTCTTCCCGATTCTACTCTAAAAGAATTTAAGCAATTAGATGCTATTCTTCTTGGTGCGGTAGGTCATCCCGAAGTAAAGACCGGAATTTTAGAGCAAGGGCTTTTATTAAAGATAAGGTTTGGCTTAGACCAATATATCAATCTTCGTCCGGTAAAGTTATTTCCTGGAGTTGACACACCTTTGGCAAATAAGAAACCGGAGGATATTGACTATTGTGTCGTGAGGGAAAATACCGAAGGCGCCTATTGCGGTAGCGGTGGGTTTTTCAAAAAGGGAACATCTGATGAAATAGCCATCCAGGAAAGCATTAATACTAAAAAAGGGGTGGAGAGATGTGTGCGCTATGCCTATGAACTTACTAAAGGAAGAAATAAAAAGAAGGAGCTTACCTTGAGTGATAAAGCAAATGTTCTTACCTTTGAAGGCGACTTATGGAGAAGAACCTTTAGGCAGGTAGGGAAAGAATATCCCGAGATCAAACAAAATTTTGCTCTTGTTGATGCAACCTGTATGTGGATGGTGAAGAATCCGGAATGGTTCGATGTCATCGTTACCTCTAACCTTTTTGGAGATATTATTACCGATCTTGCCGCGGTAACTCAAGGAGGTATGGGTATTGCTGCGGGAGCCAATATCAATCCCGAAGGGGTCAGTATGTTTGAGCCGATTCATGGCAGTGCTCCCAAATATACCGGTAAGAATGTGATCTGTCCTCTCGCTACCATTGCTGCCGGGGCAATGATGTTAAAAATTTTGGGTGAAGAAGAGGCGGCAAAGACAATTGAGAAGGCGATAATGAAGTTAACCGGCGAAGGCCGCATCAAGAGTCTGCAGGCAGGCAGAATGGGACTTTCCACCGAAGAAGTCGGTGACTTAGTGGCAAAGTTTATATAGATTAATAGAGATAAAATGAAAAAAGCAAAAGAAGTCTATCGAGGAGAAGAGAAAAGAAAATATATTCGTGTAAGCATTCCATTTACCTTTATTCATAAAAAGGAAAATGAAGATTGGCAAGAGGCGTCGACCACTAAGGATATTAGTTTAGGAGGACTTCGTTTTATTGCCTCCAAACTTCTTTCTAATGCCTCGCTGGAATTGGAGATCTGGATTCCAACTTCTATTGGTTCTCATATTAAGTTGAAGGCAAAGGTTGTTTGGCAGAAGAAAAAGAAAAAAGGCATTTTCTCTAAAGAATACGAAACTGGATTATCCTTCGTAGAGACTGAAAAGGACAGGAAAGATTTAGGGTTCTTTTTAGAGAAGAGTTTAGAAAAGAGGTTCCTTCTCAATGAAAAAATATAATGTCGCGGTAGTGGGGATTGGGATGGTGGGGACAGAGATGGTGAAAATTCTCCGGGAGAGAAACTTCCCTGTTAATACTTTAAAAATCCTTGCCACCAGAGAAAGGACCGAGGAGATTGTGGGAGAAAAATTCAAGGTAGAAAAAACTACAGGAGATTCCTTTAAGGATATCGACATTGCTCTTTTTGCGGGAACTGAAGGGGCAAAGGGTGCTTCCCGGCAGTTTGGCTGGACTGCCGTGGAAAAAGGGGCTCTTGTCATCGATAATGGAGATGACTTCCGGATGGATACAAGAGTTCCTCTGGTGGTACCGGAGGTCAATCCCGAGGCTTTGAAGAAACACCATTTCATCTCCAACCCAAATTGCTCCACGATTCAGTTAGTGATGGCTCTTTTTCCTTTACACCGGAAAGCAAAAATTAAAAGGGTCATTGTCTCCACCTACCAGGCAGTGAGTGGCACCGGTAAAGCAGCGGTCAGGGAATTGGAAGAGGAAACAAGAG
>DAOWFY010000001.1 GCA_030637775.1 bacterium
GTCAAAAGGAAGGGAAGCCTTGCCTACCGGCAGGCAGGTTATTAACATTATTCACAGTTTTAACTCCCCCTTGGAGAACCCCCATTAACTATGAATAATATTTACCCTAACTCTTACCTATGTGTCTGAACCCAGACATTAAGGATTGTATGTGTTTTCTGCATTTATATATTCCCGCTCCAAATACACCAGGTCCATGGTAAGTAACAATTTCAAGAGCACCATCTCCATCTATATCGGAAAAGAAACACTCGGAACCTCCATATTTACCAAATGATAGTTCAAGAATCGGCTCTACTATTTTCATGTCCATACCGATTTAGAGAAGGAGAAACCAACTTTCTCAGAGCCCATTTATAGAAACCTCCCTAAAATAATTTCGTCCACCCCAACCTTGAAATGGTCCTTTCTGTAGCCTTCCGGAATAAAGCCATTTTTAAGATAATAGATGAGGGCTCTTTTATTATGCGCCGAGACACAGGTAGAGATCTTTCTCTGTTTTTTGCTTTTCCAGAATTTCTCCAATTTCTTCATCAGTTTTGTCCCCACCCCTTTGTGAAAAGAGCTTGTGTCAACTCCCACCACCTCTGAAGAACCAAGACCATTCATATGGGCTGAACCCCGGATATAGCCCAATATTTTACCCTTTTCTTCCGCGACATAAGAGACTACTTCTCCATCATAACTTTCGGTATTACTGATCTTCTTAAGAACTTGGGGAGAAAAGGACTTTAAATCCAATCTATCAAACTTATCCCCCAGAAAGGATTTGAAGGCAGCGATCATAATCTTTGATACTTCCTTGCCATCCTTTGACTTAAATTTTCTGATTTTCATAGTAACTCCTTTAATTTCTTTTTTCTACGGAAAGATAGTTTACTATTTAATAAAATTTAATTCAAGAAAGCCTCATAAATTGCGCTACTAATCTATTTGCTTACTTTAGTAGCAATATGCGTAAGATAACTTCACCTCAAGAAAAAAATTGCTTTTAGAGGCAGAAGAGAATATAATAAAAGAGAAATGGCGGGTTTAACTTATAAAAAAACCGGGGTAGACATTGGAGAAGCAGGAAAATTTGTAAAGCGAGCCTCTTCTCTGGCAAGGAGAGCACAGAGCTCGTCTGTCCTTTCGGGAATTGGTAGATTTGCGGCTTGCTTTAAACTTGACAAGAAATATAAGGAGCCGGTGCTTGTCTCCTCAACCGACGGGGTAGGCACAAAAATACTTATCGCCGAAAAATTAAGAAAATTTGATACCATTGGAATTGATTTAGTGGCGATGGTGGTTAATGATATTATTACTACCGGGGCAAGACCCCTGTTTTTTCTGGACTATTTTGCTTTAGGAAAATTGAAAGGAAAAAGGGAAGAGGAGATTCTCAAAGGAATTGTTAAAGGTTGCCAGTTGTCTGGCTGTAGCTTAATTGGTGGGGAGACGGCTCAATTGGGCGCTATCTACGGGAAAGATGGTTTTGATCTCGCCGGGTTCGGAGTAGGTATCATAGAAAAGGGAAAGGTTATTGATGGCCGCAAAATTAAGGTTGGAGACAAAATCATTGGTTTAGCCTCCAACGGACTTCATTCCAATGGATATTCTCTGGCAAGAAAAATCTTTCCCCAGAGAGAATGGGGAAAATATATCCCTTCTCTAAGGAGAAGATTGGGACAAGAACTTCTCAGACCAACGACAATCTATGTAAAAGCAATCCTTTCCTTAACAGAAAGATTCTCTCTGAAGGGGATTGCCAATATCACCGGAGGGGGGCTATTAGGAAATATTCCCCGGATTTTGCCCCAAGGGAAAAAAGTAGTAATTAAGGCAGGAAGCTGGGATATCCCTCCTATCTTCAGTCTCATCAGGGAAAAAGGAAAGATTTCCCAAAAGGAGATGTTTGCTACATTTAATCTGGGCATTGGGATGGCGATCATCGTCTCGACGAAAGAAACTAAAAGAGTAATGGATGCTCTCTCTAAAATGAAGATTGCCTCCTTTCTGATTGGAAAGATCAAAGAATAGCGCTTGTGGCTCAATGGATAGAGCGCTGGCCTCCGGAGCCAGTTGTTGGGGGTTCAAGTCCCTCCAAGCGCGCAAAGGAGAGATAAATGAATCTTTTAATTAAGAATGGTCGGGTCATTGACCCGGCAAACGGAATTGATAAGCTCGCAGATATCCTCATCAAGAATGGTCGAATTGCTCAGATTGGTAAAAACCTGAAGGGAAAGAGAAGAACCATTGAGGCGGAAGGGATGCTTATCACCCCTGGACTTATTGACATCCATACTCATTTGAGGGAACCCGGCAGGGAGGATGATGAGACTATTGGCTCGGGAGCAAGAGCAGCAATCGCAGGTGGTTTTACCACCATCTGCGTAATGCCCAATACCAATCCCTGTATTGACGATAAGACGGTGGTGAGGTTTATCTATGACCGGGCAAGAGAGACAAATCTCGGTAATATCCTGCCGGTTGCCGCCATCACCAAAGAAAGGAAAGGCGAGGAACTCACCGAATTTGGAGAATTGGTTAAAGCGGGAGCAATTGGATTTTCCGATGATGGGAATTCTATTCGTAATTCCAGGATTATGCGCCGGGCCTTAGAGTATGCAAAGATCTTTACCAGGCCAATTATTGTTCACTGTGAGGATACAGGGCTTTCGGCGGGGGGAGTGATCAATGAAGGTTATCTTTCCGCAAATTTGGGCCTTCCGGGTATCCCCAAGCAAGCAGAGGAGATTATTGTTGGACGCGATTTGATGTTAGCCGAGTTGACCGAGAGCAGAATTCACATTGCTCATCTCTCCACCGCCGGCTCGGTAGAACTTATCCGGCAGGCAAAGAAAAAAGGAATAAGGGTTACCTGCGAGACCTGTCCGCAATACTTTACCTTAACCGAGAGCGCGGCAAAAGATTTTGATACGAAGAGTAAAGTTAATCCACCCTTAAGGGAGGAAAAGGACCTTAGAGCAATTAAAAAGGGCCTGCTTGATGGTACAATTGATGTTATTGCCTCTGACCATGCTCCCCATTCGGCAGAGGAAAAGGAAAAGGATTTTCTCGCCGCACCTTTTGGAATGATTGGGCTGGAGACAACCCTTCCTTTATCCCTTGCTTTAGTAGACAGGAGATTCCCCCTTTCTCAAATGATTGCTAAATTAACCATCAATCCCGCCAAGATTCTGGGGATTGATAAGGGAACCTTGGGTATTGGGGAGGAAGCCGACATCACCATTATTAACACAAAAGCGGAGTGGACTTTAAAACTCGAAAATCTCAAATCGAAGAGTAAAAACACCCCATTCTTAGGCAAGAAACTGAAAGGAAAGGCAATCTTTACCATCGTTGGCGGCAGATCCGTGTAATCCGGAGGATATGTATTGAGTAAGATAGGGTCAAATTCAGGCTCTCATTCAGAATGGCCTGTATTACCTGACGGAGCATGCTGATGATGAGGCAATTGCGGAGGATTTTGACATCTACGATGTGGAATATGGGATCCTGACTGGCAAGATTCGTCGGACTTGGCCAAAAGAGAGGAAATATGAAGTAATCGGTTCAGCACTGGATGGACGACCCATCGCTATTGTGTGTCGAATAACGGGAACGGGAAAAGTTCGTATAATAACCGTCTACGAAGACAAGTTAAAGAAATGAGAGGAGGTGCTACGATGGGATTCTGGGATGGCGAACGCTGTGAATATTGCCGCGGCTTTATTGTCGAGAAGATAGTTGACCTACCACGGAAGGTAGGAAGAAAGTATGCCTTGATCAAAAATGTTCCTGCTGGTGTGTGCAAAGATTGTGGCACACGATACTATGCTGCGAATGTTCTCAAGACTATCGATACGATTACTCACGGGCGACGAAAGGCAGAGCGGGAAATCTCTATGGCGGTGTATTCGTTGTGAACACTATAAAGTAATTATTTGATTCCTTTGAGCCCTGAATTCCACTATCTTTTTAATCAGGCTATCTTCAGTAGGGATATGCGGGAGGGTCAACTTCCAAGAAATCACTCACAGCAACATGCTACCTGTTTTTAGAGGATGGCCACGGAGGAATTTACTGGCAGCCATTCTTTTTTTTCCTTCCAGTTGCAGGCTTTTTATTGATAAGGAACCCTTCCCGCAGGCAATAAGAAGTTGATCCTTCTGCGCTTTAAGAATCTCTCCCGGCTCTCCTTCCTCCTTCTTAATTTCCGACTCCCATATTTTGAGGCGTTTACCTTCAAGAAAGGTATAGGCAGAGGGCCAGGGAGCAAGACCGCGGACTAAATTGTGAATCTCGACCGCTCCCCTCTTCCAGTCAATGAGACCATCGGACTTTCTTAATTTAGGGGCAAAGGTTGCTTCCACCTCATTCTGAGTTCTTAACTCTGCTTTTTCCTCCTTTAGCAGGGAGAGCGCTTTTAAGAGGAGGGATGCTCCCTCCTCTGCCATTTTTTCGGAGAGGGAGCTGGCGGTATCCTCCGGTTTTATTTCAATTCTTTCCTGGAGAACGATTGCTCCGGAGTCAATTCCTTCATCAATCTTAATTATGCTATTTCCTGTTTCCTTTTCTCCTTTAATGATTGCCCAGGGGATGGGGGCAGATCCCCGATATCTGGGAAGAAGGGAAGGATGAAGGTTGATGATGCCCATTTTTGGCAGATTAATAATTTCTCTATTCAGGATTGAGCCAAAAGCAATCAGAATGCCAAGATCAGGATTTAGAGAGGAAAGAATTTCTTTGAAATGAGGCTCTCTTGTATCTTTGGTCTGGATGATTGGTAAATTATAGGAAGTTGCTTTTTCCTTAATGGGAGTTTGCTCTATCCTTAGGCCTCTACCTTTTGGTCTATCGGGAGCGGTGATGATACCTACTAAATTCTCCTTTGCTTTAATTAAGGCTTCCAGTGACGGAAGACCGAATGAATCACTGCCAAAAAAGATTATTCTCATTAAAAATAGGGACACATCCCATTTTTCTACTGTCATTCCCGCAATCAGCCTGCCCCTGCAGGTAGTAAGCAGGGGTGAGCGGGAATCTATTTATTGGATTCCTGTTTCCACAGGAATGACATTTTACATCAGCTGTCATTGCGAGGAGTCCGCTCTTTTAGCGGACGACGTGGCAATCTACCTTGCTGGTATTTTCGATAGGTCTTTATTCTCCGGAAAGGATTCATCCGATCCGGAAAGAGAATCCCGGAGAGATGGTCAATCTCATGCTGAAGGACTCGGGCAAAGAGGTCTTCTGCCTCAAAAACTATTCTTTTTCCCTCGGGAGTAATCCCGGAAACCTTAATGATTTTGGAACGGCCTACCTTCTCGTAGATTCCGGGAATACTTAAACATCCCTCTTCCCCAAATTCCTTCCCCTTTGCTTTTTTAATAATCTTGGGGTTGATTAACCCAATTGGTTTTGTTACTTTAGGGATTTCGCCGATGGCGATGATTTGTTTTAAGGTCCCTACCTGAGGACCAGCCAGACCAATTCCATCCTTTGCCTTCATCACTGCCAACATCGCCAGGACTAATTCCTTAATCTCTGGCGTGAGCTCCTCTACTGGCTCACATTTCTTCCTCAGGATAGGGTCAGGATATAGTCTAAGCTCGAGATTTTTCATAAATCAGAACCAGAACTTCTACTGCCATGGTTCTACATTATTTTAACGAGAATGGAACATTCACAGTTTGCTGCTTTTTCCATATTTTATAGGTTTTTTTATTAAAGGTATATTTTAGATGTAGAAGAACAAATTTCAAATATTTATTCATAGATAGACATTTGGTATCAAGAAAGGAATTTTGCATAACAGGAAGATTCAATTTTTTCATCAGGTATCACGCTCCACATTTTTTAGAATCTTACGGTACAGCTCTTTTGTCCCGTATTTTAAACACAACTTTCGGAATCGATCTGTTCTAACATTTACCTTATTCATTCTGAGTAAGTTAATAATATCTGGAAGATCCTTAAACTCACGAATCTTCGGATTGAATTTGATGGAATGCAGCTTCAACGCAATCAGATGGTTCAAAGAAGGCACAACAAATCTTTTTCCCGCAATTTTGATCTTTTTCCCATCTTTAATAATCCGAGTAAGGGTCTCTTTATCAACAAACATGAGATCAATATCCATGAGATAGGTTTTATTGTTCTCAAGTCTGGCAAATACTTCCTGCATAAGACCTTGTTTATAACCAGATCTTTTTAACAACTCTAATGCCTTTGCAACATTTTCTTTGGTAATTAAGAGATCAACATTTGCAGTCTGACGCGTAACGCCGTAGTAATTGACCGCAAACCCTCCAATTAAAACATAGGGTATCTCTGCTTTCTCAAATTCAGTTGAGATAAGGTGAAAAATAGTAGGATATTTCATTTCCTTTTGTATATTATACCATCTGTTTTTATTTTGTCTAAATTATTATGATGTCATTTCTTGACAGGCAATTTTTTATTTGTTATAATAAGATAAATGTGGTGAGTGTAGCTCAGTTGGATACCTGCCGGCAGGCAGGGAGCACGGGACTGTGGCTCCAAAAAGGGTAAAAAGCGGAAATGCAAGCAGTAAGCGGAAAAGCAAGAAATAGCAAGCCTTCCAGCTAATTTTCCATCTCATCCAATTTCACCTGACTTCACCCTATTTCACTTCAGGATAGACACTATTTGCTGTGAGAATCTCAGGGAGTTAATCTATCCGCATATTGCTACTAAAGATAGTGAATAGCAGAGTAACGCAATTTGGACGCGGGGGGAGTGGGGGCAAATCGGTTCGGCACTCCAAAAAAAGTTACCTTATCCCATAGAGATAATTACAAAAATTGTGAGGAGGTGATAAAAATCATGGCTAAAGGGACAGTCAAATGGTTCAATGATAAGAAAGGATACGGCTTCATTACCCCTGAGGATGGAAGTGAAGACTGCTTTGTACATTTTTCTGCGATTAAAGGAGAAGGTTTCAGAACTTTGCAGGAAGGCGACAAGGTCGAGTTCGAAATTACCCAGGGTAAAAAAGGACGAGAAGCTTCTGATGTTGTGAAGATATAGTAACGTCCAATACCTCATTGATACACTAGAAAACTCCTTACAACATAGGTTTTGCACAGAAGGCGCATGCTAAAATGGTCGAGTTTTATGGTGATCCTGACTTTGAGTCAAAACTGGGGAATTGTCTTGTAGCGCTCAGTACTGAACCGAAGGATAGTTGGAGGGAAAAGATGCAACTTCCTCCAGGATTGATGCGATGATCTTTGGGGATGACTGGGGGCAACAGACCGGACTTCTCATGGGACCACATCTTTGGCGTGGCTGACTTCGTCCAACACGCTCTTTGAAGCTGTAATTTATACTGTGCTCTTTCAGGTGCGGTAAGGGGCTACATCTTTTACGATGTAGCCTTTTTTATTTGATAAAAGTTTTGAAAGAAAGAGAAAGATAGGGTATAATTAAATTAAATGGTGAGTGTAGCTCAGCTGGTTTAGAGCACTGGACTGTGGCTCCAGTTGTCGCCGGTTCGAATCCGGTCACTCACCCTTGCGCCTGTAGCTCAGCTGGATAGAGCAACGGACTTCTAATCCGTCGGTCGGGCGTTCGAGTCGCCCCAGGCGTGCATTTTCAAAAAGCGCCCTTAGCTCAATCGGTAGAGCAGGACACTCTTAATGTCAAGGTTGCAGGTTCGATTCCTGCAGGGCGTACTAAAAAGGAGGTGAAGAGAATATGGGAGCAAGTGCAGTGGGAGCAGGTTTTACGGTGCTTTTTGGACTTATCTACCTTGGAATTACGGTTTATATGATTTCCCTGGCAATTCGATTTGTAAAGGCGGTGGAGACAATTGCCGATAAGATGAAGTGATGTTTTGCGGATGTGGCGGAATGGCAGACGCGCTAGACTTAGGATCTAGTCCCTTTTAGGGGTGGGAGTTCAACTCTCCCCGTCCGCACTGCCTGCCGCAGGCGGTATGCGGGAATAACTCAGTGGTAGAGTGCAACCTTCCCAAGGTTGAAGTCGCGGGTTCAAATCCCGTTTCCCGCTCACTTTAGTGATGAATTATACATAATGTAGTTGCTCGATTCATCGAGCAAATTCGCCTGATAAATCAGGCAACTACAGGTTAGATAATGAAAGCCAAAAGTATAAAGATTTTAACAATTTTTCTTATTATCCTTTCCGGTTGTACAATTCGCCTCGTCCCTTCCTGGGTGAGAGTCTATCCTAAAAGGGGAAGATATTATGTAGTAAGAAAAGGAGATACCCTTTATAAAATATCCCGGCGCTACAGAATCTCGGTAAAAGCAATTAAAAGAGCCAATCGTCTAAGGAGTAACAAGATCTATGTTGGCCAGAGGCTATTTATTCCTAAAAGGACTCGAGCAAAAGAAGTTGTAGCAAAGAAGACAAAGGAGAGAAAAGAAATCCAGGTTGCCAAAAAAGTTGAAAAGAAGGCCACAATTATCAAGGCAGAGAAGGGCGATTTCCTCTGGCCAGCAAAGGGAGATGTCATCCGGAAATTTGGAAAGGAAAATGATGGCATCGATATTCTCCTTTCTCCGGCAACCAAAATTATTGCCTCTAAAAAGGGAAAGGTAAGTTTCTGCAGTTCTACTAAAGCTTATGGGATAACAATAATTATTGATCATCAGGATGGTTATTATACCATCTATGCGCATGACATAGAAGCCTTAGTAAAGAAGGGGGAGAAAGTATCTCAGGGAGCAACCATCGCCAGGATAGAAAGTAAGGAGGAGACCTTCCTCCATTTTGAAATTAGAAGAGGGACTGAGCCGGTAGACCCCCTTACCTATCTGGAAGACTGAAATGTTAAGCCGAGAGAGATTGGAGGCAGAAGAGGAAAGGTTCTTAGCATCCTATGGAATGAAAAGCAGGGAAAGCAAAGGAAGAAGATATAAAGAAAATGAGCATCCTTACCGCAGTCCTTTTCAAAGGGATCGGGATAGAATCATCCATTCTACAGCCTTTCGCCGGTTGGAGTATAAAACCCAGGTCTTTGTAAATCATGAAGGAGACTACTATCGGACCAGATTAACCCATACAATTGAGGTAGCCCAAGTTGCGCGCACCATTGCTCGGGCATTAGGATTGAATGAAGACCTTACAGAAGCAATAGCCCTGGCGCACGATTTGGGTCATACCCCTTTTGGCCATGCAGGGGAGGAAACTCTCTCTAAATTGATGAAGGATTCGGGTGGTTTTGAACATAATTGCCAGGGGCTACGTGTCGTGGATAAATTGGAGAAGAAATATCAAGAATTTGATGGTCTTAATCTTACTTATGAGGTAAGGGAGGGAATTATCAAGCATCGTACCCCTTATGATATCCTCACTGAATATCGGGAGTTTGAACCGGATAAATCTCCCACTTTGGAATGCCAGGTGGTAAGTCTGGCCGACGAGATTGCCTATACCAGCCATGATCTCGACGATGGTCTTAAAGCGGATCTTCTTAGCGTAAAGGAGCTAAAACAGATAAAACTCTGGTCCTCCATCTATGAGAAAGCAGCAAAAGAGGTTTCTGAAGAGGAAAAAATAAGGTATGAGACAATCCGCTCCTTAATTAACCTTTTAGTAAATGATCTTATTGTTGAGACGGAGAGAAGGCTACAACATTTTCAAATTAAATCGGTTGCTGAGGTAAGAGAGAAAGAAAACGCTGTCTCATTTAGCTCTGCTTTGGAAGAAGAATATCGGCTCCTGAAACAATTTCTTCTGGAGAGGATGTATCGTCATTACCGGGTAATTCGTATGGCAGAAAAGGCCCGCCGGGTGATTGAATCCCTGTTTGAGGTATATACAGAGGAGTCAAAGCAGCTACCACCTTCAGCCCGTGAGTCTCTGAAGGGGGAAGCAATTTCCCGCATTGTCTGTGACTATATTGCCGGGATGACCGACCGCTTTGCTCTGGAGGAGTATAAGAAACTCTTTGATCCCTATACAAGGGTCTAGGTACGCTCGGAAGTTTCATAGCCAATGGTCAGTTGCTCCGCATCTACGCTACGGCGGATACAAATCTACAGCCAAGAGCAGAGAAAGACACTCCGGAATTCTCTCATCAGAGAATCAAGGAAGTCTTTATCGGTCAGTTTCGGCTTCTTTTCTCTGCTTGGCTAAGATTTGTCTATCCGCCTCCACTTATGATTGCTTCGCAACTACCATTGTCTTTGTGATATACTAATGTGAGGACTATTTCTGGAGGCGTGCCTTGTTAGCGACTCACGCCCCTCTGTGTCTCCCCAGAGGGGAGAACATAAGAGAAGGACGAGCGAGGGTGTCTGTTGCGATGAATAAAGAGCAACGAGTTTAGGCACGCCCGCCGAGATGTGAGGCGGGTCGGATAATCGAGCAAATGCTGTGCGAGGAATAACGAGCACGAGATAGCTATTATAGTGCGAGTCGGTGAGCACCCTGACCGACGAAGCGATAGCTGAGGAGACCCGCTGAAGAAGATAGTCCGAACATATTATGGATGAAAGAAAGAAGGGCTGGATTGGACTTAACCTCATTGATGGCTTAGGATTTATCAGGATACGGAATCTCCTAAAAAAATTCAGAGAGCCTAAAAAAGTCTTTAGTGCATCGGCAGCAGAATTGCTTGAGGTCCCGGGTATCAACAAAAATATTGCCGAAAGAATCAAGAGTTTCTCCGATGCAGGATTAGAAAAGGAACTGAGTCTCATAGAGGAATTGGGACTTTCCGTTATTGCCTTAGAGGATAAGGATTATCCTTCCAACCTTAAATTGATTTATGATCCTCCTCCTGTTCTCTATGTCCAGGGAGGGATAGAAGCAAAGGATCGATTAGCCATTGCCATTGTGGGAACAAGAAGATGCTCCTACTATGGACGCAAAACTGCCGATTCTCTCAGCTATGAACTTACATCTCGAGGTTTTACCGTTGTCAGTGGAATGGCTCGAGGGATTGATACTGCAGGTCATAAAGGAGCACTAAAGGCAGGCGGCAGAACCATTGCTGTATTGGGAAGTGGGCTGGCGCGAATTTATCCCAGGGAGAATAAGGAGTTGGCTGCGAAAATTGGTAAATCCGGAGCTCTCATTTCAGAATTTCCTCTTCTTACCGCTCCCGACCGACGTAACTTTCCCCAGCGCAACCGTATTATCAGCGGACTCTCCTTAGGCGTTGTTGTGATCGAGGCCCCAGACAGAAGCGGTGCCCTTATTACCGCAGATCTTGCTCTTGAGCAGGGAAGGGAGGTTTTTGCTATTCCGGGTAATGTTGACCAACCAACAAGCTCAGGTACCTTACGCCTCATTAAACAAGGGGCAAAATTGGTGACAGAAAGCGATGATGTGATTGAGGAATTAGGTGCGCTTCTTAATCTTTTGCCAAAGAAGAAGGAAGGAAAAGGAGAAAAGGCGGTTCCTACTTTAAAAGGGGAGGAGAAAAGAATATACCATTTGCTTACTACCTCCCCCCAGCATATTGACGAAATTATAAAAAGGAGTGAACTTTCTGCATCTACAGCTGCCGGTCTCCTGATGACCTTAGAACTAAAAGGGTTGGTAAAGCAACTCCCGGGTAAGTTCTATGTGCTACCTTGATTTTTTAGGTTCTTTTGAGGTAAAATAGTAATTAAAGAGGAGAAAAAATGAAAATATTTAGTAGGATTGTAGCCTGGATATATGGCCTTACCTCTTTGATAGTTGCTTTCTTCTGTCTTGCCCTATGGGCAAAGATGCTTTCCCTTGAACAATTGCAATTGCATCTCGAAAGGATTGATCTTACCACGATAGGTATTATCGGTACTTCATTGATTATCCTGGGGATGCTCTGGCTTCTATTTATAGTTGATTATCTTCATAAAAGTCGGGCAATCTCTTTTGACAATCCAGGGGGGGAGGTGAAGGTTGCCCTCTCGGCAATTGAAGATTTTATTGTTAAACGGGTATTGGCCCAAATCAAGGCGGTAAAGAGGATAACTACAAAGGCTTTCGCTACGGCCAAGGGATTAAAATTGATTAATCGGGTGGTGCTCTGGTCCGATAATGAAATTCCCGGTACTTGTGGGGCAATCCAGGATCTGATCAAGAAATATCTGCAGGACATTGTAGGGGTTGAGCGAATCTCAGTGATCAAGGTTTACGTCAGAGGTATATCTACCCACATTGGAGAGGAGGAACCAAAGGAGGAAGAGCCGATAATCTATGAGTAGGCTCGGAAAGTTTCTTAGGCGGCACGCTCGCAGAGATGCTCGCTATGGACTCCTCCTCTGCTCGGGCATTCATACGGGGTCTAATGCCGCTACAGAAACTTTCCTCACCTTAGTAGAAGAAAATGAAAAAAACAAGAATTGTTGCATTAATCAAGGAAAGCGTTAAGGTAAAGGAAGGGCTTCTTTCGCCAAAAAATATAAAGGCAATCGAAAAAATCTCTCGAGAGGTAGTAAAAACACTGAAGCAAGGAGGAAAGATTCTCTTCTGCGGTAATGGAGGAAGTGCCGCAGATTCCCAGCATTTAGCGGCTGAATTTGTGGGAAGGTTCAAGAGAGAAAGAAGACCGATTCCAGCTCTTTCCCTCACTACCAACAGCTCTATCTTAACCGCCATCTCCAATGACTATGATTTTAAAAATGTTTTTAGCCGTCAGGTTCAAGCCATGGGGAAAAAGGGTGATCTCCTTATCGGAATTTCCACCTCCGGGCAGGCAGAAAATGTTATTTTAGCGGTGAAGGTAGCAAAGAAAATTGGAATAAAAACAATAGGGCTCACCGGGAAAAATGGAGGAGGTCTCGCAAAACTTTCCGATCTTTCGTTTATCGTCCCTTCCAATAATACCGCCCGTATCCAGGAAGCTCATATCTTGATTGGCCATATTCTCGCCGAAATCGCCGAAAGATGAAGGGGTCAGACCTCTACATTTAACAAAATGAAAATTAAATCTTTGTTAGAATTAAAAAGAATCATTGACAAACTAAAAAAGAAGGATAAAAAAATTGTTTTCACCAATGGCTGTTTTGACCTCTTGCATCCTGGCCATATTTATTACCTCAAGGCGGCGAGGAAAAAAGGGGACATACTCATTTTAGGACTAAATAGCGATTCTTCGGTAAGGAAACTAAAAGGAAAAGGAAGACCCTTAATTCCTGAGAGAGAAAGAGCCGAAATCCTTTCTAATTTAGAATGCGTTGATTACATCTCTATCTTTCAGGAGGAGACCCCGGAAAGATTAATCAGAGAAATCTCTCCTGATATCCTGGTCAAGGGAGGTGACTACAGAAGAAAAGAGGTAGTAGGGAGAAAATTTGTAGAAGAAAAAGGAGGAAAGGTTATCATTATTCCCTTCTTAAAGGGCTATTCCACCACTAAGTTAATTAAAAAGATAAAGAGACTATGAGGTGTCTGGGTTCAGACACATAGGTAAGAGTTAGGGTAAA
>DAOWFY010000095.1 GCA_030637775.1 bacterium
AGGGTATAAATACACCTCCTTTAAAAAATTCCAGGAGTTATCCACAGTATTAACAGGCACTAACTCCCCCCTTGGAGAACCCCCTATTAACTATGAATAATATTATATCCCTATGTGTAACCTTTGTCTATCAGTTCTACCAATAGTCTTAATAGCTTATATCATTTCCTTTTCAGAATGTTCTCTGCTTCCTGGACAATGTCGGCCGCAGTTAGATGGTATTCCTTCATCAATTCTTCCGGTTTCCCCGATTCTCCAAAACGGTCTGAAAGCCCTATCCTTTTCATCGGAACGGGACAATTTTCCATCACTATCTCAGCCACCGCACTTCCCATTCCTCCCATAATTTGATGCTCTTCAGCGGTAATAATTGCTCCCGTCTCCTTTGCCGCTTTAACAATGATTTCTTTATCAATTGGCTTTATTGTGTGGAGATTGATGATTCTTGCGGAAACACCCTTTTCTTCCAGAGCCTGCGCTGCTTTCAAAGATTCATAAACCATTACCCCGCAGGCAATAATCGTTAGATCCTTTCCTTCCTTTAAAATTTCCGCTTTGCCAATGGTAAACTCTACCTCTTCTTTCGTAACAACGGGTAGAGGTGCTCTCCCTAAACGAAGATAGACCGGACCATAAATTTTAGAGGCGGCAATCGTCGCTCTGGTTGCCTGGATGCTATCGGCAGGAACAATCACCGTGAAATTCGGCAATACCCTCACTAAAGCAATATCCTCTGTTGCCTGATGGGTAGCGCCATCTTCCCCTACGGTAATCCCGCAATGGGTAGAACCAATCTTAACATTGGCATTACTATAGGCAACGCTGATTCTTAACTGATCCCAAACTCTTCCGGTGACGAAAACGCCAAAACTACTGACAAAGGGAATTTTTCCCGAAAGAGCCAGGCCGGCGGCGGTCCCAATCATATCGGCTTCAGCAACCCCCATCTGAAAGAACCTCTCGGGAAACTCCTTTTGAAACCAGCGAACCCTCGTTGATTCTCCTAAATCGGCGGTAAGGGCGACAACCCTGGGGTTCTCCTTACCTAACCTTAGTAATCCTTCTCCATACCCGTCCCGGGTTGATTTTAGTTTCATTTTAGTTCCTCTAACGCTTTCTCTGTTTCTTCTTTCTTCGGGGCCTTTCCATGCCACTCGGCGATATTCTCCATAAAGGAGACCCCTTTACCTTTAACCGTATGAGCAACAATTACGCTCGGTCTTCCTTCCACTTTCTTTACTTCGTTATAGGCGGATAGAACCTCTTCTATTTTGTTTCCTTTAATCTCTATTACGTACCAGCCGAAGGCTTTCCACTTTTCAGCATAAGGTTCAAGTTGTTTGATCTCCTCCGTATTTCCATCTATCTGAAGTCTATTTCTGTCAACAATGGCACAGAGATTATCCAGGTGGTAGTGATTGGCGGTCATTGCTGCCTCCCAGACCTGACCCTCATCCGTCTCGCCGTCTCCCAGGAGACAATAGACCCGATAATTCTTTTTATCAAGTTTTCCCGCAAGAGCGATACCATTAGCGATGGACAGTCCTTGACCCAGGGAGCCGGTGGAAGCCTCAATGCCCGGGACCTCTAAGTTATGGGGATGACCCTGGAGAGGACTCTTTAATTTTCGCAGAGTAAGAAGTTTCTCCGCGGGAAAGTAACCGCATTTAGCTAAAACGGCATAGAGAAGAGGGCAGCAATGCCCTTTGGAAAGGATGAAACGGTCTCTCTCCTCCCAATCCGGCTCCTTTGCTCTGTGCCTCATTACAGAAAAATAAAGAGCCACCACGAGTTCCACCGCGGAAAGGGAACCACCCGGATGGCCGCTCCCTGCCTCCCCCAGCATCCTGATAATATCCTTGCGCACCTCTAAACAAATTTTTTTCAGTTCCTCAATATTCATTTTGGCACCTTTTTCCAATCTTCCAGAAACATCTTTACGCCTTTATCGGTTAAGGGATGAGAAATCATCTTTTTTAAAATAGGAGGAGGAATGGTAGCGATATGGGCTCCAATGACGGCGGCTTCAATCACATGCAGAGGATGCCTGATACTGGCAACAATGACCTCTGTTTGGTAGCCATAATTCTCAAATATCTCTACCGTTTCCTCAACCACATTCATTCCCCGGGCTCCCGTATCATCAATCCTGCCAATAAATGGGCTGACATAATTTGCCCCAACTTTGGCGGCAATCAAAGCCTGGCTGGCAGAAAAAATAAGGGTAACATTTGTTCTTATCCCTTCCTTGCTTAAAACTTTAACCGCTTTTATTCCTTCCTCGATGAAAGGAATCTTAACCACGATATTTTTATGGATCTTTGCCAATTTTCTTGCTTCCTCTACCATCTTTTCCGCCTCTAAACTTACCGCCTCCGCACTGATTGGACCGTCAACAATCTCGGTAATTTCCTTTACGACCTCCTCAAATTTCCTTCCCGAGCGTGCAATAAGACTGGGGTTTGTTGTCACCCCGTCAACAATCCCGAGATTAGCTGCCCATCTTATATCCTCAACAATCGCCGTATCTAAAAAGAACTTCATCTCTCCCTCCTCAACGTCTCAATGTGTCCCTTTCCTACCCCTTTTACTTTACATCCCAAGTTCAGGTATTTCTTAATCTCCCCATCGGTCAACAGATTTTGCGTGTCAATAACGGCTAAAGGTTTTCCCGCGGCTTCTACCACCTTTTCCGGATCAAGCCCTAAATATTCCTTGTGCCCCACAGCAAAGATGAGCGCATCCTTATTCTTTAAAGAGCCCAGGAGGTCTTTCTCTACCTTTGCCTCCGGAATCTCCGGCCATACCTTTACCAGAGGGTCATGCACCGACAAGCTTGCCCCTTCTTTTACTGCAGCTTTCCAGAAGATTTCGGAGGGGCTGTGTCTGGTGTCCCCCACATCACTGAGATAAGAGGCGCCCAAAAGATGAATATGCTTTCCGGAAACCGTCCCGCCGAGGGCAGATTTTGTCAATCTTAGGCTGTGCAGAGGCATTAAATCGTTAATATTAACGGCTTCTACCGCCATCTCCAGACCCTTCTTTCTTTTAAAAACATTGAGCGAAGCCCAATGCGCAAGCACCGGATCCTTTGTAAGACAATACCCCCCTACCCCAAAACCCGGGTTCATCAGGTTTTTGTGGGTGGGACGCACCCGGATCGATTTTACCACCTCAAAGAGGTTAATTCCTACTTCTTCAGCAAAGAGTGTCCATTCATAGACCAAAGCAATGTTTGTTGCGCGAAATGAATTTTCAAAGGTCTTGGATAGTTCCGAAGCATTGGTGTTATTCAGTCTGTAAAGAGGATACTCTTTTGTATCCAGAACATTGGTAAGAAACTCCTGGGCTATTTTGGCACTTTCCTCATCAATCCCGGAATAGGTGCGCCAGAAGTTACGGATGGAACTGACATAATTTCTTCCCGGCATTACCCTCTCATAGGAATGGGCGATACGGGGTGGATTCTTGCTAATGTCAATACCTCTCGCCTTAAATTCTTTTTCCAGAATTGGTTTGACAATATGTTGACAGGTGCCCGGCGGAACGGTAGTCTCCACCAGAACAAGTGCATCCGGCTTGATATTTCTTCCCAGGTCAGCAATCGCTTTCTCAAAAGCGCCGGTATCGCAATAGCCTTTTGCGGCATCGCCAAAGACCGGCTTCGTTGCATCCAGCTGAATGTCGACCACGATAATATCGGCGAGAGAAAAGGCATAAGAAGACCAGGTAGCCCTTAAGGTTTTTTTCTCCTTAACTATCCGGGGAAAAATCTCTGCCACTTCCGGGTCGGTAGCCTCAATTGGCGACTCACCTTTGTTAATCACCGGAACCTTCCAATAGGACCGGGTTGAAGGTCTCTGCACCCCATGAACAAAGTAAATCGGCTTTCCCTGGCTGTCGGTGCTGTCAGCAACGACTTCCGCCATCACCGCTCCCACGAAACCCAATCCCTGAATCGCAACAACCTTTCTTCCCAGTTGTGTCTGCTCTGCTGTTATCTCATCCAAAATCTTTATCTCTTCTTTGCCCGCTTTCTCATCAGGCAATGCATATTTTACCCCTTCAGGACTTATCGAAACCTTTGCCATCTTTTTTCTCCTTTCTCTTAAGCTTCTTCCCACATTTCCTTCAATCGGGGCAGAAGCAATCCCGCTTCCTTTTCTATATTCCGAAAACTACCCCCATTATCCTCTACCGAAATTCTTCCTCGATAGTCAATCTCTTTTAAATAATGGAAGAAATTTTGATGGTTATAACGCGGTTTAACCCCTTCAGTCACCGGTACCGGAATATGAACATGCGCTATAGTTCCCTTAGTCGCCAATAGGTTGGCAAAAGGCTCATCTTCTTCCTCCATATGGAAAAGGTCAGCTAAGAGTTTGATTTCTTTTCTGCCAACGTCTTTGGTTAATTGCAATCCCTCCTTTACCGAATTAATAATATTGGTAGCCGGTTTAAAAAGAGGCTCAATGACGATCGTAATTCCCTCATTTTTTGCGATGTCGGCCGTAAGGTCAAGAAAGTCGATTAACTGTTGGTATGCTTTTTCAAAAGGAAATTCTTCCGGTACCTTCCTTGCTCCACCACTGCCAAAGACAATGATTTTGCCGCCAAGATTGGCGATGCGCCTGATGGATGCTTCCAGATAATTTTTCAATCGCGAAGAATCTATCTTATCCCCTACCACCTTTATTTCGCCGGGAATAAAACAGTTAAAGACCTCCGGTCTTACAGGAGACCTTTTGATTTTGTCCTTTATCTCATCAAACTTTTCTTCACTCTCCTCCGGTAACACCTCCCCTACCCTCAATTCAATATAATCATAACCTGCCTCTTGCAAGATGGGCAGAAGGTCCACCTTCCCTTTTAATCCTTCGGTACACATTCCAAACCTCATTTTTCCTCCCTCTAATTTAAAATCCCGGCGCCAGCAGTAGAGATACAAATTTCAGCAGCAAAAGGAAGCCCCTTGGCTTGATAATATTTTTCCCCTATTTCCCTTAAGAATCCTTTTACCTCCCTATTCCTGACCAAAACAACTATTGCTCCGCCAAATCCTGCCCCGGTAAGACTGGCGCCAATAACCCCGCGTATCCTCTTAGAAATATCAACCAATTCATCCAACTCTTCACAACTGCAGCGGAAATCTCCTGGTTGAAAGAGAATTTGAGCCTTATTCCTTCGACTACGCTCAGGATGTGATGCTTCAGATGGTGAGTGTGACCGAACCACTTTCTTATCCTTAAGATTTTTGCAAAGTTTTTCTAAATATTCATCAGTAACTTCCCTTTCATAGAAACTCTTTTTACCATTTTTGTCAAAAGAGACAACTCGATCTCCGTTATGGGAGATATACATTAGTTTCCCAAGTTC
>DAOWFY010000020.1 GCA_030637775.1 bacterium
AGGTAATGCCGTAGATAATGTAACTGAATGTCTTTCCTGAGATTCTTTTATTCAACCATGCCCCTAATAAAGTTCCTCCTATTACCCAGGGTATCAAGCAAACGCTTTCTAAAATTGTCTTTTGGGTAATGATATTACCGGCAATGTAAGGAATTAACTTGGCGCTATTTCCAACAAAAAAGTAGAGAAGAGCAGTGCCTACAAAGACTCGTTTTTCCAATTTCTGAGGAAGAAGAAAGAGCAATATAATCGGTCCCGCCGCATGGGCAAGGGTGGAGGTAACGCCGGCGATTATTCCCACAGTTACCCCCTGCCATATTCTGGGTTTGTAGGCGACTGGATTGACTTTGCGGCGAACTTTCAACTGAACGTATAGTTGAATTAGCACAATAACAACACAGATAATCCCGATAAATACCCGCAACACCCTTTCCCCCTCTGTCAGTAATTCGAACCTCTTTAAGAGCAAAGAGCCAATACCTATGCCCAGGAGACATCCTGGAATAAGCATTGACAGGTTACGGAAATTCTGCGTCTTAGGATAATGCAGAAGAGAAAAGATATCCCCGGTGATTAATAAAGGAAGCAGCACTCCCAACATCCGGGTTGGAGAGATAGCGATGGTCATTAAAGGAACTGCCAGTATACCTACGCCGGCTCCAAAGCCTGCTTTAGAGACACCTACAAGTATACTTGCAATCCAGCAGAGTAATGTAGAAGTCATATTAGTTTTCTATAGTTTATCACGATAAAACTAATAAAGGGAAATTTTTGGAAATGATTCCTGAATCTGTGGTAGAATTAAAGAAAGGTGAACTATGCCGGAATTACCTGAGGTAGAAACAATTAAGCGGCAGTTAAAAAGAGGAATTTTAAATAAGAAGATAAAAGAGGTTATCGTCAAAGATAAAAGGCTCATTAAAGGAATTTCCCCGCAAATCTTTAAATCAAAGGTCGAAGGAAAGTCTATCAAGGATATTTCAAGAAGAGGAAAGGTCTTAATTATAAAATTAGAAGAAAGGTTATTTCTTATCTTTCATTTAAGGATCAGTGGCTTGCTTATTTTAAGTAAAACTACAGAAGATTTCTCCCGGGTTATTTTTAGACTGGGGGATAATAGATTACTAAATTTTTGTGATGCCAGAGTATTCGGGGAAATCAGGCTCATTAATGATTGGCAAAAATTACCCTTCATTAAAGCGATGGGACCGGAACCTTTAGAGTTAAATAAGGAACGGTTTGTGAAACTCTTTGAAGGCAAAAAAGCGAAAATAAAACCTCTTTTAATGGACCAGAAACTCTTAGCCGGTGTCGGCAATATCTACGCTCAGGAATCTCTGTTTTGTGCGGGAATTCATCCGGAGCGAAGAGCAGACAGGGTTAGAAGTGGGGAGTTGGAAAAGGTTCATCATTGCCTTACTTCCATTTTAAAAGAAGCAATAAAGAAGAAAGGCACCTCGGTCGATACTTACCGGCAGATTGACGGTCAAGAGGGTGGATATATTCCTTTCCTACAAGTCTATCAAAGAGAAAATAAGCCCTGCCTTAACTGTAAAACAACGATAAAAAGAGAACTTATCGGGGGCAGAGGAACATACTTCTGCCCTCACTGCCAGAGGTAGTAGTAAAGTTTCTTTTTTCATCTCCTTTTCTTTCTCCTGATTGCTTCCGCTGCTCAAAATCTATTTCCCTACCAACACCATAAGCCATTGCCCTACTGGCGCTCTCAAGCCCCCGTCCTTTGATACCTTTTTTTCATAGCTTTGGCAACTGTTATTTAAGATAGGCTTTAGATTTGGTAATACAGAGTAATTAAGATATAATATTTAATAAAGAAAAAGATGTTCAAACCAAAATTCAGATACACAAATAAAATAGTCCGGTTGCTTACTAAGATTTCGGCATCAAGAGAGATAATTCTCAGCTCTCCTTTAATTCCTAAATGGGAAGTTGCTTTAAGGCGTGAAGCAATAATCCGCAGCGCCCATTCATCTACGAGCATTGAGGGAAACAGGTTATCTTTCGAACAGGTAAGCAACTTAGCTCAGGGAAGAGAGGTGACAGCTACCCAAAAGGATAAACAGGAAGTTTTGAATTATCTGAACATCCTGGAAAATATTGGGAAATTAATAAAAGGGAGCTCTATCCTTGAGAAAGATATTTTAAATATCCACCGTATGGTGACAAAAGGTACTTTAGACAATCCAGATGATTGCGGAGTTTATCGTAACCGTTATGTCGTAGTAGCAAATAGGCTTACCGGAGAGGTCTTTTTCAGACCACCGAAAAATGAGGATGTACCTGGGTTAATAGAAGATTTGGTTAAATGGATAAACCTTGAGGAAGCAAAAGAACTCGATCCCATTCTTGAAGCAGGGATAGTCCATTACGAATTCGTCAGAATCCATCCCTTTGTTGACGGGAATGGCAGAACTGCAAGGGTCTTGGCGACTTTGATTCTCTATCTGCGGGGTTTTGATACCAAACAATTTTTCTGCCTTGACGATTATTATGATTCTAACAGACAGGCTTATTACAGAGCATTGCAAAGCGTTAATCAAAAGAGTTTAGACCTTACGCAGTGGCTCCAATATTTTACCGAAGGGGTAGCAGTGAGTATTAATGCGGTTAAGGAAAGGGTGATAAGGCTTAGTAGCGAGAGGTTGAGAAAAGCAAAAAGAGGGCAGATTGCCTTAACCGAAAGACAGATGAGGATTGTGGAATTCATCAACCAAAATGGTAAGATAACAAATAGGGATGTAAGGGAGATGTTCAAGCTTTCAGACGAAGGCGCGTTGAAAGAAATCAAGAAGACCATAAGATTAGGAGTTATTAAAAGCCAGGGCAAAGGAAGGGGACTACATTATATTCTTCAATAAGGTTGGCGATTAGGTTGGCGATTAGGTTGGCGATTTGACAAAGGGGGCAGAGCATTATATCTGAGTACAATGGAAGCGAATAGGGCAATAAATTTTGAATGGGGTAATGAATAGGGTAATATTTAGGATGTTGGTATTGGCAGTAGTTTTGATGGCTGGTGTTGCAATGACTCAGGAGGCAACCGAAGTCAGTGTTGAAATAATGCCTCCCGTTGTTGTAAAAACTGTACCCCAGGCGGGAGCCACTAACGTTGATCCAGCCATTACCGAAATTCGGGTTACTTTCAGCAAGGATATGATGACAGAGAAGATGTGGTCGTGGGTCAAGATTTCAGATGAGACATTTCCTAAAATCACGGGCGAGGTAAGATACTTGAAGGATAAGAGGACCTGCATTGCACCGGTTAAATTAAAGCCCGGGAAAACTTATGCAATATGGTTTAATTCAAGCAAATTTAATGCTTTCAGGGACAAGGACAATAATCCGGCTATCCCGTATCTATTAACATTTCAGACACAAAGATAAAAGGAGGGAAATTATGCTCATATTAGTTAGGCTTATCAGTATAATTATCGTGGGTATGGGGATTACTTTTCTATTAAGCCCAAAGACGCTGAAACAGTTTATGGCTTTTTTGAAACAAGGAAGAAAGCTCTACATCGTGGGTATTTTAAGACTTTTGATTGGTATTATCCTTTTATTGGTTGCCTCGCAGTGCAGGTTGGTTGGGGTTGTAGTCACATTAGGCATTTTAATTTTTATAAAGGGTATTATTATTTTTATTCTTGGATTAGAAAGAATAAAATCTATGCTTAACTGGTGGAACAAAAGGTCACTTCTGGTTATACGCCTTATGGGTCTTATCGCTTTAGCCGTTGGTGCGCTAC
Source organism: bacterium (assembly GCA_030637775.1). Taxonomy (GTDB): domain Bacteria; phylum Ratteibacteria; class UBA8468; order UBA8468; family UBA8468; genus DAOVGU01. The sequence goes on from DAOWFY010000020.1 coordinate 3,768, forward strand.
TTCTCTATTCTGTATAGCATTCTCCCACCAAAAGATCGTAGGTTTATGGAAAAGAAAAGATTTGAAAAACTTGTGGCAGAGGCTATTGAGAAACTGCCGGAGAAATTTCAAAAGAAGATACAAAATCTCAATGTCGTGGTAGAGGCGATGCCTTCCGATGAGATCCTTAAGCAACAGGGAATAGGACAACGCAATAGCCTTCTTGGATTGTATCATGGCATCCCTCTAAAAAATAGAGGTGTGAGTTACACAAACGTTCTTCCCGATAAGATAATTATCTATCGGGGACCTATTGAAAGATTATGCAGGAATGAAAACGAAATAAGGGAGAAGGTCAAAGAAGTTTTTATGCATGAGCTCGGACATCACTTTGGTATGAATGAGCAGGAGTTACTTTAAAATCAACAAGTTTCTGGTAGGCATCGGTAGAGTTATAAAATATATGCTAAAATAAAGTTACTGATTGCACGCAAAATCTAATGACAGGTGATATTCTTTTCAATTACCCTTCTTTTAACCTCCTCTAATCTGTTTGGCTATGGATTTTAAGCCACCAGGACCGGCTGAAAGGCTTCGGGCCATAGGATCCACCAGGTGGCTATGGCTTATCGTATAAAATCAAAAGTTAGCAAGAAATTTGATACTAAATTTTAAGTATGTTATTGTATAAAGACTGGGAGTTGAAGAAAGTGTTACCTATGTACCCGACCAGTACAGGGATTTGACAAAATAGCAAAATATGAGGTAATATTTAATATGTCACCAAAACTTGACTATTCCTTTCAAATTATGATATTGTAGATTGCAAAAGATAGCGATGATCGCAACAATAGCAATTTGTAAAGGATCATACCAATATTTTCCTTCCTAAGTTGAACAAAAATATATTTATAAAAAATGGACAAACTAGAAAAAGAAGTAGATTTTGATTCTGTAAACAAGCATATCAATGAGGAAGACATGGATATAAACATAATCAGAATAATATATAAAGGATTAACGGATGAAGAATTCAAGGAACTCAAAATTAAACAAGAAGCAGTTGACCTGGAAGAGGGCAAAGCACTTGCAAGATATCCTTCTGATTTGAAACCTTTATATAAGAATAAAGCTGTTGGTGTTTTATATCTTGGCGCATAAAAATGGCAACATTAAAGGATATTATAGAAAATAAAAAAAGAGAAATTGACATTGATAAGAAACAAGAAAGTATAGAACAGCTTAAGAAAAAGATTGGGGTATTACCGCCAACAAGGGATTTTTCAGGAAGTCTTAGTAAACCTGGAATAAATATTATTGCTGAAACTAAAATAAAGTCACCCACAAGCCCTCGAAGAATCAATGGTAAAAGTATGATAGATTTAGCAAAATACTATGAAAAAAGTAATGTAGCTGCTATATCTGTTCTTACTGATAAAGACTACTTTGGCGGGGATAAAGCTACCATGCAAAAAATTAAAGAGAAGACAACTAAACCAATTTTACAGAAAGATTTTATAATAGATGAATATCAAATATACGTGGCTAGAGCTTATGGTGCAGATGCTATACTTCTCATAAGCTCAATACTCGCTAAGGATAAAATCAAAAAGTTTATAGAACTGAGTAGGGGATTAGAAATGGAATGTTTAGTTGAATTCAATAATGAAGAAGATTTAGAAAAAATCCCAGATATTGCAAAAATTTACGGAAGAAATTACAGGATTATAAATTATAAGACTGACTTTGGAAAGGCAAATATTCATAAGGATATCTATAAATCTCCGGATTATATTGAAAAGATTCCTGCTAATGCCATAAAAGTTGCTGAAAGTTGTATCGAGAAAAAAGAAGACATAGATTATCTTAAGGGAAAAGGATTTAACGCCTTTCTTATTGGGACAGCTTTTACCTCATCAAAGGATATCAAAAGAACGATAGAGGAATTTGCTAGTGCTAAGGGTTTTTCTGAAGAGGTCTTGCACAACAATGCTGAAAGAGTTTTACATGTTTAGGCTTTCAGAGATTTCCCAATTTCCTTTGCCTCTTCCCACTTTTTAATCTATTAATCTATCCCCTGATACTTCCTCCATTGCTTCAGCGGTAGTAACTGCGCCCTGGTCTGCGGAACCAATCTCTCTTTTTAACTTACTTGCTAAACTCAAACTATAACAATAATAACTACCGCTTTTTTCATCCTTTACGCTCTTTGTTCAAAATCTTAAGCAAGAATATCAAGAAGTTCTTTGGCACAATAAATTCGACTACGCTTACGGCCAGAGACTTCTTTAAGAATTCTCAATTTTACAAGTCTGTCAACCGATGCTTTGGCAGTAGGCCAGGTTATCTTCAAGTAATCGCTTAGAAATGTCAAATATATTTTGATAACGAGTAAAGTTATATAAGCTACCTTTGATAAGCCTTTACTTATCAAAGTAAATGGATTACTGCAATCTATTACTTTACTCTTCAGGATACCTCTTAAAACCCCAAATCAATATACCATTTTAGCTATCTTTTCTAAGGAAAGGTTATTCTATATGTCTGGAAACTTTTTTGCCAAAACGCATATCTTGAAGCAATTGGCCAAAAGACTGAGAAGGGAGTATAATTTAAAGCAAATATCATGAGGCTGCATATAGGTCGGAGAAAAAATGGTTCATAAAGGATCAGAGCGGAGAAAATTTGTTCGTAAGGAAACTCTACAATTACCAAAAACATCAGTGAAGGAAGAGGAAATCAAGGGTAGGATATGATACAGGAGCTTCCTTTCTTGAGGTAGAAAAGGAGGATAGAGGCGCTCTCACTCATTATCTTCTCCTCTTTAGCCGGATAAAACTTGAGGAGCTGATGGAAATAATTCCATAGTTGCGCATTTAGTAGCCACTCCTCTTCCGCGTATATGAATTCTTTGTCAATGTTCCACCTTCCATTCAACACAATTCCCTTTGTTTCTTTCCCCCTTTTGGTATATAATAATTATACAGTTTTCTTCTATTTTTAATCATATGGGAGAAGTTCGTGGGAGTGGTAAATCTATTCAGAAATTAATAAGAAAGGCTAAAATGAAAAAGAAAAAACTGCCAGTTTCAAATTGGCGTCATCCTGGTGGAAAGTTACGGGATTTAGGACCAGAAACTCTTTCTGACACTGAACTCTTGGCAATTTTAATCTCTACCGGTATAAAGGGGAAATCTGCTGAAAAGATTGCCGAGGAAATTTTAGAGAAGTTCGGTGGTTTTAAGGGTATGGCAAATCAACCTCTTCGGAAATTCTTAAAGATAAAAGGTTTAGGAGATGTAAAAATTATTAGAATGGCGGCAGCTTTTGAAATTGCTCGCCGTATTGCTCGAGAAGTAATGAAGGATAGTAATGAAAAAATCTAAGATTTCTGAAAAATCGGCAAGAATCCCCAGTCCTTTTACCATTACACCTCAAAGGACAGAATGGACAGTCAACGCGAAGATAGCTGAGTGGATGAATCAGATTGTTAAAGAGGAAAGTTTACCATTAGGCCTTGCTGAAGTAGAAACAACAGTAAAAGGCGAGGGGAGACGTCCTGATATTATCATTTTTGAGCGACCAAAAAGTTTGAAGGTTCTTTGCTTATTTGAACTGAAGCAACCTTATTACGATATCTCTAACGAAGAAGAATTAAAAGAGCCTGCTCGTAAAAAAGCCACCAAAAGACACGCACCCTATTTTGTTATCTCTAATTACCAAAAACTTGTCTGGTTCAATACTGAGAAGGTAAATAAAGCCCTTTCCGAGGAACAGCAAATTTGCCATACATATAACCTTTCACAGATAGAAAATATAGACCTTATCGAAAAGCCGGAATACAAAAGAGCAATTATCTCAGGATTAAAGCAGTTTCTAAAAGATTTAGTAGAAGTTTATATCGGTAAAAAACCCGAGCCACACCATCCCCTTGATGAACTTTTAATTTTTCAACTTAACAACAAAGTTAATCGACTCCAGTTTTATTATGAAGATATTGTCTATGACCAATTTCATAAAGATAAAAAGTTTCGTCGTCAACTCCATAAATGGTTCGCTGTTCAAAATTGGAGTTTTGCTCAGCAGGAAGAAGATTTTGCCAAAGTTGCCCGCCAGACTGCTTATCTTTTAGTAAACAAAATTCTTTTCTATGATGCTCTCCGTGCTAAACGTCCTCAAGGACTTAATCCTTTAGAAATACCAGAAGGTCTTACCAAAGGTGGAATATTACAGACCCATCTTCAGGGTTATTTTAATTATGTTCTTCATAATATTGATTATGACACCATCTATAGTACTGATTTTATTGACCAGATTGCTTTTCCAGAAAGCAGAGAGATTGTGGAGGAAGTTAAAGACTTGGTAAATATTCTTAATCGTTATGATTTTTCTACCTTAGGTGTTGATGTTATTGGGCGAATCTTTGAAAGGCTTATCCCGCCTTTTGAACGCCATAATTTAGGTCAATACTTTACTAATCCAGATATTGTTGATTTCATTCTTCAATTTTGTTTAAAAAATGAAAACGACAAGGTTTTTGACCCAGGTTGCGGTTCCGGCACATTTTTAGTCCGAGCTTACCAGAGAAAGAAGATAATGAATCAGAGAATTTCTCATGAAGAATTGCTAAAAACTCTTTGGGGTGTAGATATTGCCAAGTTCCCTGCCCATTTAGCCACCATAAATTTAGCCATTAATGATTTGAGTTCCGAGGAAAATTACCCCCGCATCGTTCATAAGGATTTCTTCTCTTTACTACCAGTTAAAGTTGAATTTAAATTACCCAAAAAATATAGAGAGGTAGAGATTAAAGGTCTCGGCAAAAAAGGAGAAGTTATTGAACATCCTCGCTTCTTTGATTGCGTTGTAGGTAATCCCCCTTACACCAGGCAGGAAGAAATTCCCAAAATCGCTGCTAAAGAAGAGAAATATAAAGAAGACCTTATTAGAAAGAGCCTCCTTGATCTCAACAATAGACCTTTGGCAACTATTTCAAAAAGAGCCGGCATCCATGCCTATTTCTTTGTTCACGGAATAAAATTTCTTAAAAGTAAAGGCAGATTTGGTTTTATTGTCTCCAATTCCTGGCTTGATGTTGACTATGGAAAAGGACTTCAGGAATTCTTCTTAAAGAATTATAAGATTGTAGCAATTATAGAGTCAAAGGTAGAACGGTGGTTTCCTGATGCTGACATTAATACCTGCATTGTAATCTTAGAAAAATGTGCTGGAGAGACAAATAGAAAAAAGAGAGATGAAAATTTGGTTCGTTTTGTCTATCTCCTTAAACGACTGCGGCACTTCATTCCTCCAGTTGAGAGAATGTGGGAGAGAAAAGTAGAGAGAAAGGATAAAATTGATGAGTTAATCAAGACAATTTTAGGACACAGCCAATTCTACCAAAATGAAGAGTTGCGAATTTTTCCTAAATCTCAAAAGGAACTATGGGAAGAAGGACTTGATAAGGAAAGGAATGAATATAATATTGGCTCAAAGTGGGGAAAATACATTCGTGCACCTGAAATCTTCTTTAAAATTTTAGAGAAGGGAAAAGGTAAATTTGTTCCTTTGAAAGAGATTGCTGATGTAAAAAGAGGCTTTACGACCGGTGCTAATGAATTCTTCTATTTAACTGAAGAAGAAATAAAAAGAAGAAGGATAGAAAAAGAATTCTGGATGCATAAGGATGAAAAAGGGAATTGGGTGCCGAACTATATAATAAAGTCTTTTAAGGAATCGCCGACAATATTTGTTGATATAAGCAATTTTAAATATAAAATTCTTTTAGTAAGAAAAAGCAAAATCTCTTTGAGACGAACGAAAGTTTTGGCGTATCTAAAGCAAGGCGAAAAGTATCGATTTGGAGGAAAAATTCCTGCTCAAACTGAAACCTGTAAATCAAGAGGCGAAAGATGGTATGATTTAGGAGAAAATGTCTCATCTCATATATTTTATCCTCGGAGAATAGGGGATAGATTTCTGATGCCTTATTCTGAGAAAGAAATATTTAGTAGTGATAATTTATTCTCAGTTAAAGTATTGAGGAAAGATTATACCGTGCATATAGGAGCATTTTTAAATAGTACAACATCTGCTCTTTTTAATGAGCTCTCTGGAAGATGTTTGACTGGTGGTATTAATGTAGTGGATATGGATGTATGGATGGCAAAAAAGATCTTAGTCCTTGACCCGAAAGTAATTTCTAAAACCCTTTTAAAAAAGTTAGTCAAGAGCTTCAGGATTCTGGGCTCAAGGACTATTGAACATACTCTAAAAGAAATTGGTGCCTCTTCCCCTGAGGAAGTATCTCTTGATAAGGTTAAACCAGACCGAAGAGAACTGGATAAAATTGTTATGGGAGAAATTTTAGGACTTACTGATGAAGAGCAATTAGAAGTTTATCGAGGAGTAGTAGATTTAGTGAAATCCCGTATTGATAAGGCAAAGAGTGTTGGAGTAAAAAAGAAGATTAAGAAAGGAATTGATATAAATTTATTTGTTAAAGATGTAATGAAAGATATTGAAAAAGAAACACTCGGCAAATTCTATAAGGAGAAAATTCTACCCCAGAAACCCTTTCTCACAAAGAATTTGTCATCTCTTGTAGATAGAGAGATAAAGATTGAGAAAGGTCTCTTTGGCTGGAAACTATCTTCCAAGAAGGAGTATTTAGATTGTTCTTCTGAAGATGAGGCAAAGTATCTAAAAATTTGGGTTGACGCTGGAATGGAAAAGG
>DAOWFY010000134.1 GCA_030637775.1 bacterium
CGTCAAAAATCGAGCAAAAATAAAAAAATAGGTGAGATCCTCATCGATCTCGGCTATATCAAGGAGGACGATCTTTTTGTCTCCCTTTCCGAGCAACTCTCCCTTCCTTATCTAAAAGAGATTCCAACCGAGACCTCCTCCGAACTCATTTCTAAATTTCCTCTTTCTTTTCTGAAAACTTATAGAATATTTCCTTTAAAAAGGGAAGGAGGGAAGATAATAGTTGTGATGGCAGATCACACCGCTCCTTCCATCGATGAATTGGAGCTAATTTTGGGCATAGGAATAAAGAGAGTATTGGGAAAAGGTTCTGAAATTACAAGAGCTATTGAGAGATGCTATTATCGACCGGAAGATTCCTCGAAAGTGGAGGAGGATTTAAGCAAGGAAGCAGAGAGCACATCCTTAGCCACAGATTTTCTTCCCGATGAGCCAGGCAACCTTCTTGATCTTGCTACCAGAGCTCCGATCATCAGAGCGGTAAATCAGATTATCTTCCAGGCGATAGAAAAGAGGGCAACCGATATTCATATTCAATCCTTAGAGAATAGTCTAAAGGTACGCTATCGGATCGATGGTCTTCTTTATGATGCCTTTGATTTTCCCCGGAGGTTTCAGCCGGCAATCGTCTCCCGGATAAAGGTCATCTCCAGACTCAATATTGCTGAACGGCGCTTACCCCAAGATGGAAGAACTACGATCAAGTTTGATGAGCGGGAACTTGATATCCGCATCTCGATCATGCCTACCTTCTTTGGCGAGAATGTGGTGCTTCGTCTCTTGGATAAAGCCACCTTTCTTTTTGGTTTGGGATCTCTGGGACTCTGCCCTGAGAACTTCAATATCTTCAGCCATCTGATTGGGAGTGATCATGGTATTATTCTCTTGACCGGTCCCACCGGCAGTGGCAAAACAACCACCCTCTATGCTGCCCTTGACCGGATTAATTCTCCCACCAAAAATATCATCACCTTAGAGGATCCGGTTGAATATCAATTAGAAGGAATAAATCAGATTCAAACCAATCCTAAGATTGGTCTTTCCTTTGCCAATGGACTTCGCTCCATCCTCAGGCATGATCCGGACATTATGATGGTCGGAGAGATCAGGGATTTAGAGACCGCCGAGATGGCGATTCAAGCCTCCCTTACAGGGCACCTGGTCTTTTCTACTCTCCATACCAACGATTCTGCTTCTGCCATTACCAGATTGCTCGATATGGGAATAGAGCCTTACCTTATTTCCTCCTCACTTTTGGCGGTGATGGCTCAGCGACTGGTACGACTCATTTGCAAGGATTGCCAGAGTCCCTATCATCCTTCAGCAAGTGATCTCGAGGGTTTAGTAGAAATTGGCTTAAAAAAAGCTGATTTGGGTAATCGCAGACTTTTGAAAGGTGAGGGCTGTAAAACATGTCTGCAGACAGGATACCGGGGCAGGACAGGCATCTTTGAACTTTTGGTCATTAATGATGAAATCAAGAGATTAATTATGGAGAAGAAACCAGCCCATCTCATTAAGAAAAGTGCTGCTGATAGCGGAATGAAGATACTGCGGGCCGATGGGGCAGAGAAGGTCTCGAGGAATATCACCACCGTAGAGGAGGTCTTAAGGGTTACTCAAGAAGAGTAGGAGGGGTCAGGTCTCAACATTTGACAAAATGTTTATGTGATAAATTGTCAAATGTTGAGACCTGACCCCTCATTCACCATGAATACATTTTCTTATCAGGCGCTTAATAGAAAGGGTCGACGGGTTACCGGAACTATCAGTGCAGCGGATAGAAGAGAGTCGCGACTGCTTTTAAGAAAGGATGGCTTCTATCCAATTCAGATTGCTGAAAGAGCAAGTAAGGAAGTTTCTACACTTAGATTAGGTTTTCGCTCGCGAGGAAAGGGAGAAGAATTGGTGGTGCTCTTCCGAGAACTTTCTACCTTGGTAAGTGCTCATCTGCCTCTGGTAGAGGCACTTGGCGCCGTAGCCTCCTCCCTGAGGAACGAGTATCTAAAAAAGGTTATTTCTGAAATTAGAGAAGATGTAGCCGAGGGCAAAAGTTTCTCAGCTGCTTTAGAAAATTACCAGGGCCGCCTCTTCTCTCCTGTCTTTGTCCATATGGTGAAGGCTTCTGAGAGAAGTGGCAGTTTGCCAATAGTTCTCTCTCGGTTTGCCGATTTTCAAGAGAAATCCCTCTACCTTAAGAATAGAATTCTTTCTATTCTTACCTATCCTATTGTAATGACTATTGTTGGACTCTCAGTACTCTTTTTCCTCTTTACCTTTGTTGTTCCTACCCTGACTAAAATATTTGCCGAGAGCAATCTTCGTCTACCCTTATTTACCACTATTTTGCTCAAGTTCAGTAATTTTCTCCGAGGATACTGGCTCTTAGTCCTTTTTCTTCCGGTTACTTTAATAATTGGTATTAGGAGGTATAGCCGAACACCTTCCGGCTCCCTAAGGTGCGATCGTCTTAAATTAAGGATTCCCTTCCTGGCCAATATTTTGCGCAAAGCCGATATTGCCAATTTCAGTAGAACACTTTCTGCGCTTCTCTCCGGCGGGGTTGATTTGCTGACATCTTTCGCTATTCTAAAGGGGATTGTCCAAAGCCGTCTCTTTGCCCAGAGTATAGAAAGAACAAGACAGGATCTAGGGAAAGGAATACCGTTGAGCAATAGTCTTGCCCGGGGGAAATTTTTCCCACCCGCTGCCCTTTCCCTTATTGCTGCTGGAGAGAAGAGTGGAGAGATGGAGATTATGCTTACGAAGATTGCTGACCTTTATGAAGGGGAGGTAGAGGCAAAAACGATGAGGCTGATCTCTCTTTTGGAACCAATAATGATTCTTCTGATGGGGCTGGTTGTTGGTTTTCTGGTTTTGGCAATTCTTCTCCCCATCTTTGAAATTAGTCAGACAATCAGATGAAAATGAATAGAAAAAATGGAAAAAATGGGACACATCCTAATTTTTATTTATCTACGAGGTCGGAAAAATGGGATGTGTCCCTATTTTTTAAAAAAGGGTTTACTTTGATTGAGTTGATGGTGGTGTTGATCATTCTTTCCACACTGGCGATGATTGTAATGCCCAGGATATTCGGTAGAGTGGAGCAGGCCAAAAGGACAGCAACAATGGTGCAGATCAAAAATTTTGAGATGGCACTCCGGCTCTTTTATCTTGACAATGGTTTCTATCCCGATACTGAACAGGGATTAGAGGCCTTAGTAAAGGAACCTGCATTTGGTCGGATTCCCGAGAAATGGCGAGAGGGAGGATACTTAGAAAAGGGAAAAGTTCCTTTAGACCCCTGGAGAAATCCCTATCTTTATCTCTCCCCGGGAATTTACAATAAGGAGTATGATATTGTCTCTTATGGAAGGGATGGTGAGGAGGGAGGGGAAGGAGCAGACAAAGATATTGAAAGTTGGAGCATTGAGGAGAGCTAAAGGGTTTACTCTGATTGAACTTGCTCTTGTTGCTCTTCTTATCTCCATTTCCCTTTTGATCTTTGCCCCCGCAGTTTCCACTCTTGTTTCCTCCTATAAACAAGATTCTGCACTTCTAAGGATTGAAACATTTTTAAATTATCATCAGGGGGAGGTAGAGAGATCGGGAAAGGAGAGAAGATTCTGTTTAGACTTGGAGAAAGGAGAATACTGGGCAGAACTAAAGGAGGATGACGATTTCTTTGAGGTGACCGAGGTCTTAGGAAAAAGAACGGTTCTTCCCCGAAATCTTTTCTTTGTTGACCTGCTGACCTTGGAAGGAAAGTTTAGCGAAGGGATAGGAGATTTTTCCATTTCGCTCTTTTCTATTGAGCCCGCCATTATCCATCTCAAAGATAAAGAGGAAAGACAGTATTCTCTCTATTGGAAACCACTATCGGGCAAGATAGAAATCTACGATGGGTATATTGAAGAAGAAGAGGCTCGTTAGAAAAATGAAAAAGAATTTTTTGGCAAAAGTACTTTTTGTTTTTCTTCTTATAAATCAGTTAACTATAGCCTGGGCAGAATTAGAGAAAGATAAATTCAGTCCGGAGGAATGGGAAAGAATGAAGAAGTTAGGAATTGTCTCTGAGGAAAAGACATTAGAAAATAAGCAGGAAGGGAAAGGGATTCTTGGAGTAGCCGCTGGTGGTCGGCTGGTTATGCGGGCTAATAACCATACGATATTGGTCATTCTTATTCCGCTAAAGAAACTCGACGAGTGGGGAAGGTATTGGGGTCTGGATCGTTCCCGGCCTGCCTATCTTGCGATGATCGATGAAAAGTTTTCTAATGTTACCGTAGAAGGGATTACTCCCGGGATATATGAACTTTACGCCAATATTAAATTTTCTCACTATGACTATGATGCTGTCGTCTTCAGATATAAGGTAGAGATGGAAGCCGGAATGAAGGCAAATATAGCCCTTTCCCCTATTCATGGCGATGTTCATCAAAATAACACTGCCGTTGGAAAGCATGCTCATTTTACCGATTGTCACGATCCACCCCCTCGCTCCCGTCCTCGAATTTCAATAGCCGTAAAACGGATAGAAAATCTCTGTCATTATTCTTCAATCTTTGCCCTTAAGGAGATGGAAGAAAGATGGGCAGGAGAAAAAAGTAATATCTATAAAGAATCATATGGTATAGAATTGATAGTGAAAGATCCGTATGGAAGATAATAAGAATAAGGGATTTACGCTTTTGGAGGTTCTCATTAGTTTGGCAATTATTGCTCTTGCCCTTACAGTAATTTTGAAGGCCCAATTTTATAACTTAAAGCTTTGCGCCGAATCAAAGAATATTCTGATCGCAAAAATATTAGCCCAGGAGAAGATGGCAGAGGTTGAATTAACTGAGGAGTTAGAAGTAGGGGAGGGGATCTTTCCTGAAAATAAAGATTTTTCCTGGGCGCTGGGCTCTAATGAAGTTGAAGAGAATCTGAAAGAGGTCAATCTGACAATAACCTGGAAAGAAGGTAATTTAACAAAGGATTTCTGTATTACTACCTATTTACTACAAGATTAAATTAATCTGAAAGACTAATTACGTATATTACTACTGAAGACAGTAGAGAGTTGAGTGTCGTAATTTGCTGGAAAGTTATGATTAAGAAAGGATTTACGCTTTTGGAGGTCCTGATTACTATCGTCATTACCTTTCTGATGATGGGGATAATTTATGGTTCCTGGAAAGCCATTTTTGGAACGATGAAAGGAAGTAGCAAACTGCTCAGGGACTATCAGACCAGTAGCCTTCTTTTAAGGAGGGTGGGTGAGGAAATTGCTTCTGCCTATGTAGCCTCCGATTTACCATTCCAGGGAAAGAAACAGGAGATGGACTTTTTCACGACTAAAAACTCCGGTAAATCCGATCTTGCCAAGATCAGTTACTTTTTACGCCAGAATGAAGAAGAGGAACTTTTTCTTCTTCGCAGAGAATCCATTCCTCTTTCTGAAACTATTAGTAGAGCCTTTTCTCTTGCGCCAATAAAGCAGATTTCGTTTCAATACTTTGATGGAGAAGAATGGTCTTTTTCATGGGATTCGGAAACAAAATTGCCTCGTTCAGTAGCTATTTTGCTGAAGTTGGGAGAAGAGCTCCAGTTTTCTACCATTATTCCCTTAAGGAGATGACTAAAGTTTGTTCGCTCGGGCTTTCTTATTCCTCGGCACTATCGTGCTCTGGGAGCATAACCGCCAACTCGC
>DAOWFY010000089.1 GCA_030637775.1 bacterium
TCCGGTATGGTTTGGTCCCAGAAGAATGATTGTATCCGGTAGATTGATTCGGGAATAGACCGCTCCTGCCACCGGCCCCGAGTAGATATAACCCGCATGGGGAACGATGATACCCTTTGCCTCTTCCTTTTCTAAATTTCTCTCCAGATAGGAGGAAAGGTCCTTTTTCAGTTGCTCGGGCTCTGCGGGATAAAACTGGCCAGCAACTGCCGGTTTTCTGATGAGTTTTTTCATCCCTCCTTTTTCTTTATCTCGGCCTCAATCACTTCTATTGCCTTTGTCGCTGCTTCTTTGGGCGCAGCAACAAAGATTATCACATCCTTCTCTCCTGCCTCAAACTCCTTCTCGATTACGCTCTTGTCATCTCGGGAAAGCCCATATTTAGGGAGTTCATCGGTAGAGACGAACCCTCTTGCGCCGGCTGCCTCCACCTTCTTTTGAAGCTCGGTAGCAAACGGTTGATCCTCTAAGAGGACACCGGCAAAGCCTTCTGCTCTTGTACCCATCACCGCTCCTCCAGCATCTAAGATACTTTTAATCAGTTTGGAATTTGTAGAGCCGAAGAGATGCGTTATCTCCTTCATTCTCTTTTCACCCCCCTAATTACAATTATCTTATCATATCAAAAAAAGAATGGCAAACCCAAAATAAATATGGTATACTTTCTATAATATGAAGCCAATTCTTCAGGTAGCATTGGATTTTGTCGATTTGCCTCGTGCTCTCAAGGTAGCCGCCGAGAGCGTTGCTGGGGGAGCTGATCGCATTGAAGCCGGCACTCCTCTGATTAAGAGCCTCGGTTTGGAGGCGGTTAGAGAATTAAGGAAAAGATTCCCCGGTCAGCAGATTGTTGCCGATATGAAGACAATGGACGTGGGCAGAGTTGAGGTGGAGATGGCCGCAAAGGCCGGAGCAGACATCATCTGTGTTATGGGGGCTGCCACAGACAGCACCATCAAGGATGCTATCCGCGCCGGCAGCAATTATGGAGCCAAGATTATGGTAGATTTGCTCGGGGTCTCCTCCCCCCTGAAGCGTGCCCAGGAGGTTGAAAAATTTGGTGCAGACTATCTCGGAGTCCATATCAGTATCGATGAACAGATGGAGGGGAAAATATCCTTTGAGACGATAAAAAAACTATCCAAGAGAACCAATCTTCCCATTGCGGTAGCAGGAGGGATTAATTCCGAGACGGTAGTAGATGTTCTTGATGCCGGAGCCGAGATCATCATTGTTGGAGGAGCGATTATTAAAGCAGAAAACGCCAGGGAGGCCACCCGGATAATAAAGAAGGCAATGCAGACAAAGAGGAGAATTAAAACAAAACTCTATAAAAGGGTCACCGAAGAAAATGTTAAGGAGATCTTGCTTTTGGTTTCCACCGCCAATATTTCCGACGCGATGCACCGGCAAGGAGAATTGGAGGGGATTTTTCCTCTCCTCAAAGGAACAAAATTGGTGGGGAAGGCTTTTACGGTGAGAACCTATCCCGGGGACTGGTCCAAGCCGGTGGAGGCAGTTGATTCAGCCAAAGAGGGGGAGGTCATCGTTATTGACGCCGGAGGGGTTGGTCCCGCCGTCTGGGGGGAATTGGCCACCAATAGTTGTTTGGTAAAGAAGATTGCCGGGGTGGTGATTGACGGGGCAATCCGGGATGCAGGAGAAATAAGGAAAATGAAATTTCCCGCCTTTGCTAAAACTGTTACTCCGGCAGCGGGAGAGCCGAAAGGCTTTGGCGAACTGGATATTCCCATTAATGTGGGCGGGAGAAGGGTTTTCCCGGGAGATTGGATCGTTGGGGATGATGATGGAGTAGTGGTGATTTCCCAGAAAGAGGTAGCCGAGATTACCAATCGGGCAATGGATGTCCTGGAAAAGGAGAATCGGCTGCGCAAGGAGATCAGGGATGGCGGCACCCTTTCTAAAATTACCGAACTTTTAAAGTGGGAAAAGAAATAAAAGGAGTATTGAGAGGAGATGTTTTTGGATACAGAGAGGATAATAAACTGCTAAAACTCTGGATTTCCCCACAAATTGCGCTACTAATCTATCTGCTTACTTAGCAATATGCGTAATTAGTCTTCATAGTTTAATCTTGTAGCAACTCCCTGAAAACCGTCTCTATACTTGCGTTCTAAGGGATTTTCTCAAAGGCGTGAAGGGTAGAATACCCCTGGAATTGGGGGGGGATTTGACAGTGTCTTCTTTTATGTGCCATACTAACAAAATAATGAATCTGCCGGCACTTTCAGAAAGAGGAGAGGTAAGATAGAGGATATAAAACTGAAAGAGGAGGAGGCAATGGTGAGAACCAAATGTATTTTAGGGTTTGTTTTGGGTCTTTTTATTCTGTTTCTTGCGGGATGCGCCACCACTTCTTATAACGCTAAAAAGTCTATTTGGCCACCTTCTCATCCCTATTACCAATGGTATCACTATGTTCCTGCAAAGATGGCTTCCACTGAAGAGGCAATTGGTACAATTAAGAATCTTGAGAAAAATTTTGTTGATTGGAAGGCTGTTGTACCTTTTTCGTCTCTTGATGTAGACCGATATGGTTTAAGGGCGAAGTGGGAATGGACGGAAACCAAGCAATATAGCACTTATGAGCCTTCTTACGGCGGATTTTTTGTTGGTCGGCGTTATATACCAACCTATAGCGGGTCCTACCGGGCTCACGAGCACAAAGAAAAGCATAGGGACAGTTTAATTATTCCTTTCACTGAAGTATCAGCACTCATTTTAAGATACCTACCTACTACAAAAAGACGTTTTAAGTGGGGTTTGATAGTTTCTCTGAAGGATAAGAAGGTTATTGCTTTAAGGTGCTTAGATGAAAAGTCTGCTCGACAACTTGCCAATGCTATTACCACATTATCAAATTTTGACTCCCTGAGCATGCCCAGATTGGGTTTTGGATTTCGGGTACTTACTGCCGAACAATCGGAAGCGCTTAATCTTGGACCTGGGATTGGAACCTTGGTTTATGACGTTGCCATAGGTAGTCCTGCTTATAAGGCAGGAATCAAATTTTTAGATGTAATAATGGAAATTGATGGTGTTCCATCAGAGAAATATAATTATTCGAAGCTCAAAAACCCCAGTAAAAAGTCTGTATCCATGAAGATTCTCAGGGATGGGAATTATTCTATTGTTGAGATACCGTTGTTTTAATTCTAAATTTCGTAATAGTTAAGTTTTCCCAATATTCTATTTCCTCCCTACCCCCCATTTTGCCTTTAGTATACAAAAGTGAAACAATTACCTGAGATAACCCCTAAAGCACCCCCAAATTATACCTAAAACTACCGCAAAACAGCAAAGATGAAATTATTCTTTCCAGTCTGGTACCAAAATCCGTAGAATTCACGATGGCGGTTGACAAAAAATTTCATGTATGGTATTCTTAAATTTGGAAATTCACATCTTAATTAAGGAGGTGCAAAGAGCATGAATAAAAGGATTTATGTAAGGACCCATGGACAAATTACTCTTCCAATAAATTTACGAAGGTTCTTTCATATTGAGAAAGGAGATGTAGTGGAGGTCGAGAAAACAAAGAGGGGAATTTTGTTAAAGCCCCGCAAGACAATAGACTCTACTCAAGCTTATTTCTGGACCAAAGAGTGGCAAGAGGAAGAAAGAAAAGTGGATGAGGATTATAAAGCAGGACGGTTCAAGGAAGTAAAGAGTGTTAAACAATTTCTAAAGGAACTTCATCAATGATAGTGCGTTGGACAGATAGGTTTACGCAAGCATATGAAAAGTTGCCTTTAGAAATCCAGAAGCGCTTTGACGAGAAAATAAAACTTTTTAAATCAAATCCAAAACATCCCTCTCTTAATATCCATAGAGTGAGGAGAACATTTGGTATTTGGGAAGCCTATGTGACCAAAAGTTACCGCTGGACGTTTGAATTTATTAGGGGTGGAGTCAAATTAAGGGTGATTGGAACTCACGGCATCCTGAGGAATCCCTGATTTTGACAAGAGAGAAAAAAGGGAGCTGGGTTCTTACGATGGTGAAAATAGTTAAGAAGGAAATACTGGCCGAGGGGATTAAGAGAATTGAGGTTTTAGCCCCGGATATTGCCAAAAAAGCAATGCCCGGTCAATTTGTCGTCTTAAAAATCGATGAAAAGGGAGAAAGGATTCCCCTGACCATTGCCAAGAAAAATTTAAAGGAAGGAACAATATCCTTAATCTTTCAAGAGGTAGGGAGAACAACGAAGAGATTGGGTGTGCTTGGTGAGGGAGAAAGGATTCTAAATTTGGCCGGACCATTGGGAAAACCGGCTGAAATCAGAAATTATGGAGGGCTCCCGTCCGGTGGACGGGATGGAAGGGTGGTGGCTATCGGCGGAGGTGTGGGGGCGGCGGTGGTCTATCCCCTGGCAGGTGCCTTGAAGGAGGCGGGAAATGCTATCCTCTCTATTTTAGGGGCAAGAAGCAAAAATTTTCTCATTTTAGAGAAAGAGCTAAGGAAGATCAGTGATAAATTTTTTCTTACCACCGATGATGGCTCGGCCGGAGAAAAGGGTTTTGTCTCCGATATCTTAAAAAGGTTAATTGAGCAAAAAGAGAAAATAGATTTGGTAATTACTGCTGGTCCTTTAGTGATGATGAAGGTAATCAGCCAGATCACAGAGCCTTTCCATCTAAAAACAAGGGTGAGTCTGAATCCGATCATGGTTGATGGAACCGGAATGTGTGGCAGTTGCCGGGTAAGGATTGGAAATAAATCAAAGTTTGTTTGTGTTGACGGTCCAGAGTTTGATGGAGATTTGGTAGATTTTGATACCCTTATTGCCCGCAGTAAACTCTTCTCCGAACAGGAGCAACTTGCATTAAGAGGGATAAGGTGATATAATAAATCATTATGGCAATTGGTTTGGACTTAGGAACAAACAGTATTAAGGTGGCAAGTCTTTCTCCCAAGGATAAATCCCTAGATGATTATCAGATAACTTACCTTGACCTCAAGGAAGAAAATTCTATCACAAGGCTAAAGACCGGTTTAAAGAAAATACTCTCTGAACCTCCCTTAGCGACCAATAAATTGGTGAACATTGGTGTGCGGGGTCCCTCGGTTGTGGTGAGGTATCCAACTTTGCCCAAAATGTCAAAGGAGGAGTTGGCCGGAGCAATGAGATTTGAACTGGAGCAACATATTCCCTTTAAGAAGGAGGAGGTCGAATATGACTTCCAGGTTTTAGAAGAATTTTCACCAGCTCCCAAGAGTATGAAGATTGCTTTAGCCGCGGTGAGGAAGGAGTTTGTCGAGGAGCAAACTAAGATGATAACTGAGGCTGGATTGAGGGTATCCAATGTTGATACCGACTCTACGGCCTTAATCAATGCCTTCACCAATAGCAATCCACCTCCCGAGGGGGAGGTTGCTGCGCTCATCAACATTGGTTTTGAAACTACCAATATTAATATCCTCAAAGGAAATGAGCCATTTCTCAGCAGAGACATCCAGTTTGGAGGCTCCTCCCTCGCTAAGCTTATCGCCAAGGATAAGAATATTGCTCTGAGTGAAGCGGACCAAATCTTGAAATCAAAAGAGGAAAGCCAGGGAATTTTGGAGTTAGCCAAAGAGAACTTGGAGACCCTTGCCAATGAGATTCGCCTCTCCTTTGGTTACTATGAGAGTCAATTTGAAAAGACAATCAGCAAGAGCTACCTTTCGGGAGGGACGGTAAATCTTCTCCGGTCATTTCTCCAGGAGCATTTAGGTATTCCTGTTTTATCCTGGGATCCAACTCTCAATCTAAAGGTTGATGCAAAACTAAAAGATATTGAGACAGATAAACCAAAATTAGCGGTAGCGATTGGCCTTGCTTTACGCGAATAATGATTAAGATAAATCTTTTACCGGCTCAATACAGAGTAAAAAAGAGGGGAAAGAGGAAAAAGGTTGCTCCCGAGAAGAAGACCCTATTTCTCCTCTCAATCGTGATCGAAGTCTTTTTGATTTTGGCCGTTGTTGGCTATAGCTTTTTCCAGCAAATTGAATTAAAGAAGGTAAAGAAAGAATTAGCCAAAATAGAAGAAGAAGTGAAGAGCTTGGAGCCTCTTTATAAAGGGGCAACCTTAGCCAGGAAGGAGATTGAAACGATAAAACCGAAATTGGCGGTTCTTGATGGTCTTGTGGGGAGCCGGAAACTCTGGTCAAGAAAGATGAATCAGATCAGCTACCTCTTACCCGAGAAGATATGGCTCACCAAAGTGGAGGTAGTAAGGAAAGAAGAGATAGTAAAGAAAAAGGTGGGTGAGAAGGAAATATCGGAAAAGGTAAGCACATCTCTTCTCACTCTGAAAGGCTCGGCGGTCTCCCTTGAAGGAGA
>DAOWFY010000073.1 GCA_030637775.1 bacterium
CGGATAGGGAAGATATTCGTTTTTCATCATTTGTTACCTCCTGAATGACCTGGGATATCCCAATATTAACCGGACAGATCGCCAGACACCTTCCGCAACCAACACAACCACTCATCCCGGTAGTTAGATAGTCGTATTTCAATTTATGTTCATATCGCCGGGAGGTTCGCAGCCATTTTTCGGCCCGGGGATTATGCCCACTAGCCTCACGCGTATATCCTTCGAATACACAGGCATCCCAGTTTCGGGACCTTTCTCCCTGATTTCCTTTTTTGCCATCAAATACATTAAAACAGGTGCAGGTCGGACAAACATACAGGCACCCCCCGCAGTAGATACACCTTTCCGCTATTTTCTCATAAACTTTTCGGGAAACTTTATCTTCACAAAAATTCTTTACCGCCTTCTCAAAATCTACTTTAAGAGTAACGGCTTCCTCAGCTCTTTTCTTCGCATCCTTTGAGAGTTCCACCTCTTTCTTAGAGGCTACCTCAAAAAAACTTTTATAACTCTCTATAAATTGCTTTCCTTTCTCTGAGCCCACCTCCACTAAGTATCTATCCCCAATGTCAACCATCTGCAAGCCAAACCCTTCCTTTCCCACTTCGCCGAGGCTTCGAGGGACAGGTAAAAATGGTCCTGTTTTTGTAGAGGTGCAGAAGCAATCCCGGGGAGGAGTTTTACAACCAACAAGAACCAACAATTTATCCATCGTTCTATTCAGGTAATAAATGTCCTCAAAGTTTCTCTTAAAAAAATCATCCACAAATAGCATTGCCTTGACATCGCAGGCTCTCAACCCAAATAGAAGTTTTTTGGTAGGAGAAGGTACTTTTTCCTGAATTTTTCCTTCTTCAAATTCAAAAAGCAATTCCAGTTGAGGAAATGTTATTGTCTTGGGGGGAATCAAAGGTAAGCCATAATCTAAACTCAATTTATTCAGAAAATCCTTCCTTTTCTCATCGGGAAGTTTTACAAATTGAATATCTTCTTCAAGACCCTTCAAAGGGACAAAGGTATCCCACTCTTCGGAAGCAGAAATAAGCAGGCTTTTTATTTTATCCTTTTTTAGGAGAAAGTCTTTCACTCGATCTTTCCTATTTTAACAGCACAGATCTTGTATTCGGGAATCTTGGCAATGGGATCTATCGCCGGGTTGGTAAGCACATTGGCGGCAGCCTCCCTAAAATGAAACGGGATGAAGAGGGAACCTTCTTTTACCTTTTTCGTGAGTTTCACGGCGATCTCAATCCTGCCACGCCGGGAGGAAACCATTATTTTCTCCCCTTCTTTTATTTTGAGCCTTGTGGCATCTGCTGGATGCATCTCCATATAGGCGCTGGGTACTTCCCGATCAAGCAGAGAAGTTCTTCGGCTCATTGTACCGGTATGCCAGTGCCAGTAGACCCTTCCCGTAGAAAGAACAAAATTATATTCTCCATCTGGAGGTTCATCCGGCGCAACATACCGACAGGGGATGAAGAAGCCTTTTCCTTTGGCAAATTCATCCTTATGCAGATAAGGAGTTCCGGGATGCTCTTTGGTTGGACAGGGCCATTGCAGACCAAATGGCTCAAGCCGCTCATAACTTATTCCTCCATAGATAGGGGTAAGAGCTGCGATTTCATCCATAATCTGAGAAGGATGTCGGTAATCCATTCTTCGATAGCCACATCGCTTGCCTATCTCAGATAGAATCTGCCAATCCGGTTTACTCTTTCCTTTGGGCTCGATTGCTTTTCGTATTCTCTCAATCCGGCGCTCCGTATTGGTGAAGGTCCCATCCTTCTCAGCGAAGCTTGCCGCCGGAAGCACCACATCGGCGTATTCTGCCGTCTCACTCATAAATATATCCTGGATGACCAAAAATTTTAGTTTTTCAAGCGCTTTTCGTACCTGGCTTGAATCTGGATCACTGAGTACCGGATTCTCACCCATAATGTATAGGCCTTTTATCTTACCCTCTTTGGCTTTTTTAAAGATTTCGGTAACGGTAAGGCCAGGGTCTGCCGGCAGGTTCTCTATCTTCCAGGCTTTTTGAAATTTATCCCTTACTGACTTATCGGCTACCTTCTGATAACCGGAAAATACATCGGGAAGTGCACCTACATCACAGGCTCCCTGGACATTATTTTGACCTCTGAGAGGATTAACACCGGTGGCTGAAAATCCCACATGGCCGGTAAGCATTGCTAAATTAGCCAGCGACTTAACATTATCTGTACCGGTGGTATGCTGAGTAATGCCCATAGAATAGACGATCATCGCTTTCTTGGCTTGAGCATAGAGCCGGGCTGCTTGAATGAGGAGATTTTTTGGTATTTTGGTTATCCTCTCTACTTTTTCTGGCGGATACCCTTTAATTAACTCCTTTAACTCGGCAAAATTTTCTGTTCTTTCCTCAACATATCTCTGGTTGTATAATTTCTCTTTTATAATTACATTCATCATTCCATTTATCCAGGCAACGTCAGTTCCATTGTCCTGTTGCATAAAGAGAGTGGCATATTTAGTTAGTTCAATCCTGCGGGGATCAACAACGATCAGTTTGGCACCTTTATCACACACGCTATTTATGATTCTGGAGCCAATTAAAGGATGCTGCTCGGTCGTATCGGAACCGGTTACTAAAAATAGGTTTGCCTCCTCAAATTCATTTATGGAATTTGTCATCGCCCCGGAACCAAAGGTATCTGCAAGCCCCACAACGGTAGAGGCATGGCAGAGCCGGGCGCAATGGTCGATATTGTTGGTCTTAAAGACGGCGCGGGCCAATTTCATCATTAAGAAATTTTCTTCATTGGTGGTTTTGGCGGAACTCAAAAAGGCAAGGGAATCGGGACCGCATTTCTCCTTAATCTGTAAAAATTTCTCAGAGACTAAATTTAGTGCTTCATTCCAACCGCTCTCCTTAAAATTATCACTACTTTTAACTAAAGGTACAGTGAGCCTGTCGGGACTATTGATAAATTCATAGGCATTCCATCCTTTTACGCAAAGGGCTCCTTTTGATACCGGATGATTTTGGCTGGGGTAGGAGCCGACAACTTTCCCATTCTCAGATTCAAGATATAATCCGCACCCACAACCACAATAAGGGCAGATAGTTAAGGTTCTCATAGGATTATAGTAGGTGAGGGGTGGGGGGTCTTAAGTTGCTGTTGAGACCTGACCCCTATAGTTCAGCCTGCTTGATAATTTCTGGAACTAGAGCATCCCAGCCTAAAGGCATAATGTGGGCTCCCTGACAGATAGGCTTAATTTCGCGAATAATACGGGCAGCAATTTCTACCGCCTTCTTCTTGCGGTCCTCCTTTTTGGTCTCGGCCATCTCCTTGACTATTCCCTCAGGGACGAAAACCCCGGCAACATTTTCATTCATAAATTTGGCCATCCCGGCAGATTTGAGGACAACGATTCCGGCCATCACCGGTACCTGAAATTTCTCCACCTGTTTCATAAAGGACTCAAACTGTTTTAGTTCAAAAACTGCCTGGGTCTGAAAGAACTTTGCCCCCGCATCTATCTTCTTTTTCATCTTAATGATCTGGGGCTCAATCGGGTCGCAACCGGGTGTCACTACCGCTCCGGCAAAGAAATTCGGAGTACCATCAAGTTCATGCCCGGCCATATCATGTCCTTCATTCAGACTCACCACCGCCTTTAGCAATTGAACGGAATCAAGGTCAAAGACCGGTTTGGTTTCCGGATGATCGCCCAGAGATGTATAATCTCCGGTCAAACAAAGAACATTTTTGATTCCCAATACCCAGGCACTTAAAAGGTCCGATTGGAGTGCGAGTCGATTTCTGTCCCGGCATACCATCTGAAAAACCGGCTCCAAACCCTTCTCGGC
>DAOWFY010000027.1 GCA_030637775.1 bacterium
ATGCGGCTTAGTAAGGAGCAGGAGAGGCAAAATTGAGAGGGTAGTGCTAATAGAAGGGAAGAGGCTGTCTTTCAACGGAAAGGAACTCATCAAGGCAAAGAAAGGTATATCTGGCATAGAGCTTCTTTATAAAGGAGGCAAACTTATGGTGAATGGTCCAAATATACCAAAGATAAGTGTGTATGCCCCAGAAATAAGAGAGTTGTTTGTTAACGGAAAGAAAAAGGGGGTTAAGAAATACAGGGATTATATTAAGGTAAGGTAGAGATTTTAAAAGAATAATAGAAGTTTTGATAGAGCGTATTAAATTTCCGAGTGAAGCAACTGAAAGATGTTGAAACACGAATTATCTCTATCCACAAGTATTTTTTTCGAAGACCCTCTTGAAGAAGCTCTAAAAAAGACAAAAGAGACAGGGTATTCCTCTTTAGAAATTAATGGGGAGGAACATACCAACGGTTTAGTAGAAGGAAAGTATAAGATAGAAGAGACGAAAAGGATTCTTAGAAAGTTAGATTTAGAAGTATTATCTTTTCACACTTTTATAACAGAGGATTTCTCTTTTAAGAAACACAAAGATTATTACCATAAACTTGCAGAAGTGGCTGAGAAATTGGAAGCAAAAATCATTGTCGACCATATGACGATTGAAGATAATGGAGAGGTTCGCTCAGAGTTAAAGACTCTGGTAGAATTGTTCTCTTCTAAAGGAATCCAGTACACTATTGAGAATTTAGATAAACCGGGAGAATTTTATCTTGAGATTATGAATGAAGTTCCTGGTTTAGCCTTCACCTTTGATGTCTGTCATTCCTTAAATTACAAACATATTAAGGAAAAGAAAGAGCCAAATATAGCAAGTCTAATAGAGGATTTCAGACCAGTAGCTCCTTATACTGTGAATCTCCATCTGCTCGGGGCTAACCCTAAATTCAATCGAACCTTAGGTGACGGGTTGCCTCCGGGAACAGAAGTATTCAGTTGGAAAGAGTTTGCCCATTTGCTAAAGAGTAGTAATTATAATGGGCAATTAACGGTGGAACTTTTCCCCCAGGGTATAACTCAAGCTTTGCTCCCAGTTCTTTTAGTGATGGAGAAGGTTTTAAAAGAAGACGAAGAACTCGCTTTAAATCCAATTACCTATTTTGATACGTTAAAAAATTTACCGGATGGACTGCTCAATTTAGATACCGGTAAGTTAAGATTGAGTTATAAAAAGAATCCCGATTCTTCCGTAAGAGGGTTCGATGAACTTTTAGCTAAATATTCCCGAGAATTTTTTGAGAAGAATTTATTGTCGTTTCTGAAAAAGGGTCATTAAAGATAGGAAAATTATGTTTATCAATCATTGTCATACTGCTCCCGAAGGATGCTTTGATGAAAAGAAGATACCCAATAAAGGAACCCTGGAAGGATTAAAGGAGGTAATGGATGAGGCAAAAGTAGAGAGGGCAGTTGCTTTTGCTCCTTTTCCTCATTTTATGCCCCAGGATGCATCCTGGTATTCTTGTAATTTAAGTATCAGGGAATGCAATGAATGGCTATATAAAAGTCTGCAAGATAAAAAATATAAAAATATGGTTGGGTTTGCCACTATCGACCCCAAAGAAAAGGAGGCGTGCGAAATCTTAGAAGAATATACAAAAAAAGGATTTAAAGGAGTTAAAATGCATCCACCCATTTTTCGGTTTAAAATAGATGATTCTTCTCTGGATGGGTTTTATAATACAGCCGAGAAATTAGGTATGGCATTATTATTTCATACTGGCGTACACGGTTGGCGTATAAATGAATATTTCCCTATTCTTCTGGATAACGTAGCACAGAGACATCCAAAATTGAAAATTATCATTGAACATACTATTGGCTGGGGAGCTAACTTCTTTACCTTTGACCAATCATTGGCGGTTCTTCAAAACAATCCTAATACCTATGCCGGAATAACCGGTAGTTTTGAGCCTATTCTTCCCCATATGGATAAATCTCCAGTTTATAATCCGAAAGCACGGCTACTTCTTCTTTTGAAAGTAATAGGAGCGGAAAGAATCATTTATGGTCTGGATTACCCTTATGGCGGGTTGGATAAATTGAAAAAGGATATAAAATTTATTTACTCCTTAAAGATTAGTAGAAAAGAGAAGGAATTAATTTTAGGAAGAAATTTGGAAAAACTGTTAGGGATAGAATGATAAAGTTTGCAATAAATGAGGCAACAACGATGAGGGCAGGTTTTGCCGCTGAGATTAAGGCCTATAGTCATACAGGATTTAAGGCGGTGGAACTCTGGCTTCCCAAGTTGGAGAGATATTTGGGAGAGCATACCTTAGAAGATGCAGACAACATATTGAAAGAGAACAGAATAAAACCAATTGCCGCTTGCTTCCAAGGGGATTTGATGTTGAGTAAGAGAGAGAAGAGAAAGCAAGTAGTTAAAAGTTTTAAAAGGAGGCTTGAGATTTGTCAGAGTCTTTCCTGCCCAGTTTTGGTTGTTCCTACGGACTTTCCTGAAAGGGTCAAATTATCTATGTATGATGAAGCTATTTCTAATATTCAGGAGACAGCAGATGCTGCTGAAGAATCTGGTGTTTCCCTGGCTATAGAATTTATTCAGGGGGCCTCTTTTTTAGGAACATTGGAGACAACCGCTAAATTGGTGAAAAAAATAAAAAGAGAAAATGTAGGGATAGTTCTGGATATGTTTCACTTTTATGCGGGAAAGAGTAAGTGGGAAGATTTTGATACAATTTCAAAAGAAGATATTCTCCTTGTTCACCTTAATGATGTTAAAGATATACCCCGGGAGATTATGGGAGATAAGGACAGGGTTCTTCCCGGAGAAGGGATTCTGCCGGTTAGGGAAATTATAGGAAGATTAGAAAAGGTTGGTTATCAAGGATATTATTCCTTAGAGTTATTTAATGAAGAATTATGGAGGATGCCTATTCAGAAGGCGGCAAAAAAAGCAATGAAGTCTTTAAGGTCGTTACAAGGAAGAATGCTCGATAAATCGAGCAACTACAGTTAGGGAATGAATAAAGTAAGAATTGGGGTAGTAGGATTAGGAATAGGGAAGCGACACATATCTGAATACTTAAAGAATAAAAAAGCAGAATTGGTTGCTATATCCGATGCCAACGAAAAGGTGCTGAAAGAAGTTTCTTCTCAATATAGAATTAAAGGCTATAAATCTTTGGAAAAGATGCTGAAAAGTGAAAAATTAAATGGATTAAGTATCTGCACTCCACCGAAGTCACATTTTCCTTTGGTTAAACTGGCGGCAGAAAATAAGGTTCATATCCTTTGTGAAAAACCCATTGCTCCAACTATTGCGGAAGCCAAGGAAATGATTGAAGTTTGCAAAAGGAATAGAGTTAAACTGATGATTGGTTTTAAGAAGAGGTTCTCTCCCACCTATCAATTCCTCAAAAGGCATTTTGCAAAGGAGTTTGGTAGACCAACCTGGATATTGGTAAAATTTGCTCTGGGAAAAGTAGATTCAGATTGGTTCTGGAAAGAAGATGATGGAGGTGGTCCAATTGTAGAAAATACCATCCATATGATAGACCTTTTGCGTTTCCTGGTTGGTTCTGTAATCAGGGTTTATGGAGAGGGTGGAACACTCTTTCTTAAAGAAAGGTACCCTCAGATTGATGGAGCAGTATTTACCTTAAGGTTTAAAGATAAAGCAGTAGCAACAATTGGAGCCGGCTATGCTTCGGAGTGGAATGTAGCTAAGGAGGAGTTAGCCTTTGCCAATAAAAGGATCGTGGGTGAAGTGGAAGGGCCTTTTGATAATCCCTCTACCCTATCTTATCTTTATAGAAATAATAAAAGGATATATAAAAAGAAGTTTTCTAACGCAGATGGATTCAGAGAGGAAATAGACCATTTTCTTGAATGTATCCAGAGGGATAGAGTGCCTTTTGTAACTGGAGAAGATGGACTTGAGGCTTTGAAGATATCGTTAGCGGTGAAGGAATCTATCCGCAAAGAAAGACCTATCCAAATCTAATTGTTTAGTTCTCCTTTAGAATCCGTATTCTACCTGGAGATAGATTTGATCGTGGTCGGCAAACTCGCCATAAAGATGCTCGTCTCTTCCTTCAAAGAAGTGGATACCCGCGGTTAAGAGGAGATTATCCCTCATTTCAAACTGCACTTTTGGGCTGATCTTCCAGTCATTATTAAGTCCGTAGATTATCACAATCTCCGGTTTTATCCTTTCATGGAGAAAACTCTTAGCAACTTTCAGCGTCATCATTGTCTCTATTTGATCTGCCATTCCTAAGGTGGCTTCATTTAAGAGGCAATAGCCATCAACCTCATCCTGGGAATTAATAAACTGAATGAACTGGTAAGAAAATAGGACATTTGTCCAGAAGTACCTATCAAATCCCAAAACATAATTGTATCTATCGATATGGGTTATCCCTTCACTCGCTCCATCGGTCCCATAGGGAACCGGCTCATCATGGATATAGGCAAACTCCCCTCTGATGGTTAATCCCTGCAGAGAACCGGTATTGATACCTTTGGTAAAGGAGCCCCCGAGCATTTCTGTTCGCTCATATTTCTTGCAGTAATGGAATACCATATCGGACGGAGTACCCGTAGCACCCAAATAGTAATAGGCCGGAGAATGGTCATAGCCATGAAGATAGTTAATGGTATATTCTAATCCATTATCAAGTATATCAAGCCATCTCAGACCGACCTTGCTACTGTTTAAACCATCCTCGGGTACCTCTTCTTCCAGTTCAATCGTGCCCAGCGTCCTTAAGTATGCCATACCCGCGGCAGATATCTCGGCCACCCGGTAAGCAAAAGGGGAACCGGCCGGGGCGCTACAATTAGGTTCAAAGTCGGGAATCAGCAAAAACTGCAATACTCCATTAGTTGTAGGAGCATATTCTGTCTTTAACATCCAGAGGGGAATACGATAGTCCACCGGGTCATCCGAATAGGCATTCCGGCTATCGGCCGGGTTCACCTGGTCCAGGATTCTCACTCCATCCGCCGTTCCCCAGACTACCTGCTGCTTACCGAGACGAATGTCCAATCTTTCGGTAAGGATATCGAGATAAAGTTCCCTTAACCAGGAGTTTCCCTTATTTGTGCAAAGTTCGCTTCCCACCGCCTCATAACTACTTTCAACATCAAATACATGGTCATAAAATTTCCGTACAATCCCGAATAGATGAAGATTATCGTTAAACCGATATTCTGCCTCCAGTTGAAAAGTATTTTGAATCTTCATCAAGGTCTCAAGTTCCTGCAGATGGGTCGTGGTCTCATTCCTGAAATATCCGGAGATGGTGAGTTTATCGAAATCTTCCCCTTGAGCCAAAGATGCTCCTATTAACAGAAATACCAACCCAAAACCTATATAAATTTTTCTCATAATTATCTCCCCCTTTTCTAATTTTTTATATTTACCCAAAGGCGAGGAGGTTCACTTTAAGCGTGCATTAGGCGACGGATGAAGGCCTGGATAGAGAAGTCGCCTATAGCGAGCATTACTGCGAGCGTGCCGCTGGAGTGAACCTCCGAGCCTCACCATTTAGTTCGTTCTAATGCTTTGTAGGTGAAAGCGCTCTCCTTAAGTCCGATATTAAACTTGATCTCACTCATCTTTACCACCGTCCAATGCCCGGTCCTCAAATTGATACATTCCAAAAGGGCCTGGGCCGGACCCTCCGGAAGAAAATCATACTTCCGGAAGATAATCCTGCTCTTGCGACTTAACTGATCATAAATCTCGTCAAAGATGCCTGCTCCAGTTTTCTTATCAAGCCAGACAATCCTCCTGGTGTAATACCAATCCTTCTTCTTTGGTCTGGCCTCCACGACATAGCAATCAAGACCGGAGTAGTAAGTCTCTCCCGTAAGTTTAGATTCATAACCGGCAAATTTCTCCTCTCTTAAAATTTTATAGGTTTCATCCTCCCATTTCCTTGAAGTAAGTTCCTCAACCGTAAAATCAGTTCCCAGGAAGGCATCATCAGGTCGGGAGGGAGAGGTACGGCGAACCTTTCGCTGGCTGGGAAGCCAGAGCCATTGTTCCCTTTCTCTCTTAGGGTCAAGATAACACCACGTAAGAACGGCTAACCCCTTGATATTCGCCGGTCT
Organism: bacterium; assembly: GCA_030637775.1. Taxonomy (GTDB): domain Bacteria; phylum Ratteibacteria; class UBA8468; order UBA8468; family UBA8468; genus DAOVGU01. The sequence continues at coordinate 6,130 of DAOWFY010000027.1, forward strand.
TGTGATCACCACCATATCCTTATAATCAAGACCATCGGCCGGCCTATTGAGGGTGATGCGTTTGCGCAGAAACCTTCTATGGCGACGAAAACCACGCTTATCGGTCAAGTAGAAATCCCCTGTACTCTGATAGTCTTTGGCAAATTTGGTGTATTTGATGCGATATTTAATCTTCATCAATTCCTCAGCCGAAATTCCTTCATACGGCTTTAACACTTCCTCTCCTCTCCCATCTAAGGGAAAATAAAGAAAGACTGCCACTACTAAAACCCCTAACACCTTTAACAAAAATTTACTCATTTTCCCTCCTATTTTACCTTTTCGTATTGTCAAAAACTTCCTGCTAATTTTCTGCTAA
>DAOWFY010000139.1 GCA_030637775.1 bacterium
ACCCCCTATTAACTATGAATAATATTATATCCCTATGTGTAACCTTTGTCTATCAGTTCTACCAGACTCTTTTTAGAAGAAGTTGATTGGAAAGCGGAGAGAAGAAAGAGAAGGAAAAAGATTGCGGCGAATGTTAAGAGAACCTTATCGAAAGGAATTCCTCCCTGAGACAGGAGACCACTTAAGATAATGGAGAAGGCCACCCCAAGGCTGGCCCAGGAGAAGAGAAGGCCGAGAGCCGTTGGCCTTTCCTCCGAGGCCACCATATCTCCAAGCCAAGCAGCCGCCACAGTGAGAATTGTTCCAAATTGCATCCCCAAAAGAAAGGAGCAAAGAAAAACACCCCAGATGTTTTTAAAGAGGAATAGAACCGCCAACCCTAAGGTCCCGGCTAAGAATGCAAAAGTAAAGGTTATTGACCTGCCAATTCTATCGGAAATAAATCCTCCCAAAAGGCTAAAAATACCGGCAGAAAAATAGTAGAAGATTAAGGTTCTATTCAGCATCCTCATCCCAAAATTATCCTTAACAAAGAAGTTCAAAAGGTTAAGGATTATTCCATAAGCAAAACCGGCAACAAAGAGGGAAAGGGAAATTAGCTTCAGCGCTCTCATTAACTCAAAAATTCTTTTCAAATGCAGTTTGGGGTAAGAGATGTTTTCTTTAGCAATAAATAAAACGGCGAGACTCCCCAAAGCTGTTGCTCCCGTGGCCAGATAAAAGAGCCCAGAATAGCCATAATTTAAAAGAGCCTGACCGAGGAGAAAGAAACCGGCAATTAAACCCAAATGAGTGAAGAGCCGCAGTGTCCCAATAGCCGCCCCATATTTCTCAACTGGGGTAGTATTTAAAATATGGCTTTCGCTTCCTGTCCAGAAGAGAGCCGCTCCCATCCCCCAGAGAAGACTGGCAAAAAGAAGAAAGGGGAAAAACATCGTGCAATAGCCCATAACTATTACAAACAAAGAATAGGTGATTGCCCCAAAGATAAGGGAAAAGTAGAGACCAAAAATAGATACTAGATAACCAACAAAGAAGCGCGTTATTCCCATCATTAAATAGACCAAAGTTAAAATCAGAGAAGTCTGCAGGAAGGAAAGATTGCAGGTCTCTTTAAGGTAAGGGTTAAGATAGGGCTGTAGACTCCCTGCCCCAAGAAAGACAAAGAAAAAACTGAAAGAAAGAATCTTTAGACTTCTCATAAAAAATATGTTACCATAACAACAGACACAATACCAATGAGATACTGTAGATTTCTTTTGATAGCTCTGATAATTTCTGGGGGAATTGCTTTTCCAGAAAATCTCTTTAGTTACTGGATCTGGACACCCAAGACCGGCCGCTGGATTAATCCTAAGTATCACATCAAGGATACACCTCGCGAACAGTTTGAGTGGGCGGAGAGCTTTGCCAAGGACGGCGATTCAGACACGGCCATCAGAAAACATGAACAATTAATTAAGTGCTATCCCACCAGTTCCGATGCAGCTACCTCCCAGTACCGGATTGGAGAGTTATATCTGGAGAAAGGCAAAGGTCTTCGAGCATTCTGGACCTTTCAAAAAGTGATCGAGAACTACCCGAGGACATCCCTCATTAATGAAATTGTAGCTGAGGAATTTGAAATTGCCAATTCCTTTTTTGACCACAAAAGAAAAAGACTTATTAAGATTCCCATCACTACTTCGGTAAAAACGGCAGAACTATTTGAGAAGATTGTAGAAAATGAGCCCTTTGGCAAGTATGCCGCAGAGAGTCAGTACAAGAGCGGTTTATCCTATTTAAGAGAAAAGAATTCAGAAAAAGCAAAGGAGGCACTCCAGAAGGTCATTGACAACTACCCCAAAACTAAATGGGCGGAGGAGGCCTCATATCAGCTCATTCACCTTTCCCTTAAGAAGAGCCCAAAAATTGCTACTGATTTAACTTCGCTTGAGGAAACAATCGATAAATGCAAAGAGTTCAAGAGGACCTTTCCCGAGAGTAAAAAAGGAGAAGAAGCCGAGAGCATCATCGAGAATGCCCACCAGAAGGAGGCGGAAAAACTTTATCAAATTGGTCTCTTCTACGAAAAGCGAAGAGAAAGAAAAGCAACAATCATCTATTATGAGAAAATTATAAGATTATATCCGCAAACAGAAGTTGCCAGAACAGCCGAAGAGCGGCTCAAGAAATTAAAATGAAATTGAAAAAACTCTCTTTTGTTATCTTTCTGATATTGCTCTCTTCCTGTGGATATCGTATTGTTCGCTATCTTCCCCCTGATATCTCCTCAATCGCTATCCCCATCTTAAAAAATGATACCTACCACCCAGGTATTGAGGTCCCCATCACCAACCGCATCATCATCGAATTTCTCCAGGATGGTTCCTTAAAGGTAAGAAAGGAGCGAGAAAGCGATCTCCTTCTTTTGGGTAGAATTACCAAATATGGGCGAGATGTGATCGCATATGACTCCGAAGACACTGATGAACCAATTGCATTTAGCCTCTACATAAGATTAAGGTTCATTCTTAAGGATTTACGAAATAACAAAGTTCTCTGGGATACCTCTGAGCTTTCTGGGACAACGAGCTACTACGTCACCGGTATCTACAGTAAGACCGAGGAAGAGGCACTAACGGACGCTACCGAAGATCTGGCCAGAAAGGTTGTAGAAAAGGTGGTAGAGTACTGGTGACATATCCCCAATTATTACATAACTTAGAGAGAGGAAGGATTGAACCATTTTACATCATCTGGGCCGAGGATGATTATTTAATAAAGGAGGCTCTGAAAAGGATAAAAGAGACTCTATCTGAAGGAAAAGAGGATATCTTCAATTACCATAATTTCTCAGGAAGAGAGACAGATAGCGCTGCCATCTTAAATATCGCGAAAACCTTGCCTTTTGCTACGGAAAGAAGATTTGTAGTTGTTGAGGAGGTAGAAAAACTGAAAATCTCGGAAAGAAAAAAACTTTTTTCTTATCTTACCAATCCTGTCTCTTCCACTACACTCTTCCTCTTTATAAAAGGAAAGCCAAGTGAACCTTTTTCTTCTACTCACCTAATCAGATTAAAAAAGGGGGATTTTGGTCAAATTGCCAAAAAAATAAAGCCTTTCGACCTCACTCTCTGGCTGGAGAAAAAGAACCTGCCAAAGGCCTTCGAGGCCTTAGACTCTCTTTTACTAAAGGAAAGGGAGTTCCCCAGAATTTTAGGAATGCTTACCTGGTGGTTGAGACAAAGGGCTAAATTAAAGGGAAGAATTGATGAAGAGCTTTTAGAGAAATTTAATTATCTCCGCACAATTGAACTTGCAATTAAAAGAGGAAAATTCTCCCCCCGACTTGGCCTTGAATTGCTTTTAATCAGGTTGGCAAAAGGGTAATTGGCCAACTATCCTAACCACTCCAGGATAACTAAAGAAAATACCTTAATGGCATTGATATATTCTTCAAGAGGGAGGATTTTAGATTCTTCTGTTCCTCCCCCCTTGAGGGGGAGGTATTGTAGGAGAGGGGGAAAGGAAATTCCTATAGTACTAAATTTAGAATGCAATTATGTAGAGACCTTACTCAATAATCTCGCTAACTGTCCTTTCTTGCGCGCTGCCCTATTCTCAGGAATAAGACCTTTCTTTGCGGCTTTATCCAAAGAACTACAAGCAAGAGTATAGGCTTTTTTTGCCGCAGGAATATCCTTAAGAGAGATAAGTTTCTTGCACCTGTTTATAATGCTCTTTAAGAACAGCCGTCGAGATTTATTGAGAGCTCTTTTCTTCCCTTCCTTGCGGAGGGATTTAAGTGCTGCTTTTCGCCGCGCCATAGTTTTCTCTCCATTTTCTCAAAATTAAATCTACCTCTTTTTCAATCTTCATTTTTGTGCTATCGATAACAAAAGCATCTTCTGCTATTTTTAGAGGAGCAACCTTGCGACTTTTATCCTTTTTGTCCCTTGCTTGCAGTTGTTTCTCAATTACCTCTAAATCCGTATTTATTCCCTTTTCTTTTAATTCCAAAAATCTCCTCCTTGCCCGTTCCTTCAAGGAAGCATCCAAATAAACCTTCAGCTCTGCTTTGGGAAAAACAACCGTTCCAATATCCCGGCCTTCCATTACCAGATTATTTCCCCTTGCCATTTTTCTCTGCTGTTTGACCATCTCGGCCCTGAACGAAGGAACCCGGGCAAGGTAAAAGCTATTTTCGGTGACGGATCCTTCCCTGATGCTCTCGGTTACCTCTTCGCCATCCACAAAGACCTTTAATTTTCCCATTCCTTCCTTTAGCAGAATCTCTGTTTGCCGGGAGAGAGAGGTAAGAGCGTTCTCATCCTTTAAATCTCCTTTCTCTTTCAGGGCTTTCCAGGTAAGGGCGCGATACATCGCTCCCGTATCAACATAAAGATAGCCTAACCCTTCAGCAACAAGTTTGGCTACCGTGCTTTTTCCAGAACCAGCCGGTCCATCAATGGCAATCACCATTCAACCTTCTAAGATTTCCTTTTCCTTCTTCTCTACGGTCTTTTCGACCTTCTTAATGTACTCGTCGGTCAATTCCTGAATCTCTTTCAACCCTCGATAGAGGGCATCCTCGGAAATCTTTTTTTCCTTCTCTGAGGTTTTTAAAGAACTGTTTGCACAGTGCCTTTCCTCTCTGAAGGCAACCTTAGCCTCCTCTCCTAACTTTTTGGCAATCTTTGTGATTTCCCTTCTTCGCTCCTCAGACAGGGGAGGAACCGGCACCTTAATTTGATTCTTATCGGCAATGGGGGTTATTCCCAGGTTGCTGGTAAGTAAGGCCTCTTTGACTTTGTCGATAAGCGTCTTATCCCAGGGAATGATAAGTAACAGTTGAGGAGAGGGGGTTGAAATTGTCGCAACCTGGTTAAGAGGAAGTTGGCTGCCATAACAATCCACCTTAATTCCTTCTAAAAGAGAGATGGAGGCCTTTCCCGCCCGTAGATTCCCGATGGTTTTGCTACTTGCCTCCAAGATCTTTCCCATACTCTTCTCTGTCTCCTGATAAATTTTCTTTTCCATCTCAACTCACTATAGTACCAATCTTTTCTCCGCAAACTACTCTCTTGATATTGCCCTTTTTCGAAAGGTTAAAAACGATAATCGGTAAATTATTATCCATACAGAGACTGATGGCAGTGGAATCCATCACCTTTAACCCCTTCTCCAAAACCTTGAGGTAGGTCATTTTCCTGTATTTTTTAGCCTGAGGTACTTTCAGAGGATCGGCACTATAGATTCCGTCAACCTTTGTGGCCTTCAAAATAACCTCGGCACCAACCTCAATCGCCCGCAGACTCGCTGC
>DAOWFY010000152.1 GCA_030637775.1 bacterium
CAGGACGGGAGCCTATGAGAAAATTCTTTTAATCGCAACCGAGGCAATGTCCAAAGTTGCCGACTATACCGATCGCAACACCTGTGTGTTGCTTGGGGATGGAGCCGGAGCAGCAGTTCTTGCCCCTACAGAGAATAAAAAAGGTATCTTAGGCACTTGGCTTGCCGCAGCAGGTAAATATGGAAATTTACTTTATCTTCCGGCGGGAGGCTCCAGAATACCTGCTTCTCATAAGACTATTGAAGAACATCTGCATTATATGAAGATGGAAGGTCCAACCCTATTTAAGGTTGCCATTACTTCTATGGTGGAGGCAATTAAGAAGGTTTTATCCCCTCTCCAGATAGCTCCCGAGGAATTGGATTTAGTCATTCCTCATCAGGCAAACTTAAGAATTATCAAAGCCGTGGCCAAAGCAGTAAATGTCCCGATGGAAAAATTCTATGTCAATGTCAATCTCTGTGGAAATATGTCGTCTGCTTCCGTAGCTGTAGCCTTAAATGAAGCCGTAAAAAAAGGAAGGATCAAGGAAGGCAGCCTTGTTCTCTTGGTTGCCTTTGGTGCTGGTCTTACCTGGGGTTCCTGTGTAATTAAATTCTGAAGATGAAAATTGCTTATCTTTTCCCTGGCCAGGGGTCTCAATATGTAGGAATGGGGAGGGATCTCCATCAAAATTTTGATTTAGCCCGGGAGATTTTTGAAAGAGCGGATGAGATTTTAGAAATTAATCTTTCTGATATAATTTTTGCAGGACCAGCAGAAAAGTTAGATAATACCGAAATTTGCCAGCCCGCAATCTTAACCACCTCCATCGCTACCTATAGGATAGTGGAAGCAGAATATGGTATTACCCCTGTTGCTGTGGCTGGTCATAGTTTAGGAGAATATTCTGCTCTCATTGCGAGCGGCTCTCTTTCCTTTGAAGATGGTTTAAGGTTGGTGGAGAAGAGAGCAAGATTTATAGCCGAGAGCTCTCAAAAACATCCTGGTTCGATGTTGGCCGTGATTGGACTTCCCCTTGAGAAGATAGTTGAAATCTGTAAGAAGGTGCAATCGGTTGGTTTAGTAGAGATAGCCAATATTAATTCTTCTGAGCAGATCGTTGTTTCTGGAGAAACAAGAGGAATTGAGAGGTTTGGAGAATATGTTGAGGATAGTGAGATAAAGAAACTTATTCCCTTAAAGGTAAGCGGTCCCTTTCATACCATTTTTATGGAAGATGTAGAGGAAAAATTGGCGGCTGAATTAGAAAGGATAGAGGTAAAAAAAACAAAATTTCCTCTTATTGCGAATAGCACCGCCAGAGAAGTCAAGGAGCCAGAGGAGATAAAGGATGCTTTGATTGCCCAGGTGAGCCACCCGGTTCTCTGGTTGGAGACGATGAAAGAGATAAAAAGAAGAAAGGTTGAACTGTTCTTAGAAATAGGTCCGAAAAAAGTATTGAGTAAATTATTAAAGAGAACCGATTCTAATCTTTCAGTAGCCAGTATTGAAGATAGAGAAAGTTTAGAAAAAATTGGGAAAATAATTAATTACGCAACCCCCGCTTAAGATCTCTGCGGGGGCAAGCTCTGAAGGTTGCGACTACCTGGTAGTCGCAGGTCTTCAGCCTGCGTTGATTTATGCGATTAGAGAAACAGGTAGCTCTCATTACCGGTGCCTCGGGAGGGATTGGTAATTCTTTAGCCTATCTCTTTGCTCAGGAGGGATCAAAGATTATCCTCTGGGATATCGCCGAACCCTCCCCTACCCTTTTGGCTCAGATTAAAAATTTTTCTCGAGAAGTTCTTTTTCAGAGAGTTGATATTACCCAGATTAAGGAGGTGGAGGAGGCAATGAAAAAGAGCTACGAGAGATTAAAAAGACTCGATATTCTGGTTAATAATGCAGGAATAACTAAGGATAACTTACTTTTTCGGATGGCAGAGAGAGATTGGGAAAGGGTAATAGGGGTTAATCTGAAAGGGACATTTAACTGTACCAAGGTAGCAAGTAGATTTATGATGAGGCAAAAATATGGTAAGATTATAAATATTGCCTCCGTCATCGGTCTTATCGGCAATATTGGCCAGAGCAATTATGCCGCAAGTAAAGCCGGAATCTTGGGATTGACCAAAAGCGTTGCCCGGGAGTTAGCCAGATTTAAGATTAACGTTAATGCCATTGCTCCCGGTTACGTCAACACCCCAATGACTGAAGCCTTATCTCCCAAGGTTAAGGAGGAGATGATAAAAAATATCCCTTTAGGAAGATTCGGAGAGCCTGTTGATGTTGCTAAACTTGCACTCTTTTTAGCCTCAGAGGAAAGCAGTTATTTGACGGGACAGGTAATCAAGGTAGATGGAGGAATGGTAATGTAGAGGCTCGGGAAGTTTCTTCGGCGGCACGCTCGCAGAGATGCTCGCTATGGGCGACTTCTCTGTCCGGGCATTCATCCGTCGCCTAATGCCGCTACAGAAACTTCCCTCGCCTTGGTGGAAAAGGAGAATAAAAAAGAAAGGAGTGAAAAATGGAAAGAGCAGAGGTAGAAAAATTGGTGAAAGGGATTGTAATAGAGCAGTTGGGGGTAAACCCAACTGAGATTACGGAAAATGCCTCCTTTGTTGATGATCTTGGGGCCGACAGTTTAGACACGGTGGAATTAGTGATGGCCTTTGAGGAGAAATTTGGCCTGGAGATTCCTGATGAGGATGCGGAAAAGATCAGGACAATTGGAGATGCAATAAACTATATTGTTGAGAAGAAATAAGTTCTATGGAGAAGAAGCGGGTTGTTATTACGGGATTGGGATTACTCACTCCCGTGGGTAATAGTAAAGAGGAGACCTGGAAAGCATTAATCGGCGGGAGAAGCGGGATAGAGAAGATTAAGGATTTTGATGCTCAGGACTATTCTTCCCAAATTGCCGGGGAAATAAAGAATTTTGATCCTTCTTCTTTCCTCGATAAAAAGAGTATAAGGCATATGGACCGCTTTGTCCAGTATGCGATTGTTGCTACCAAGGAGGCTCTAAAAGATGCCCACCTTGAGGGAATCGACGGAAGGCGAGTGGGAGTTATTGTCGGGGCTGGTATCGGGGGGCTACGGGTTATTGAGCAGCAGCATTCCATCCTTTTAGAGAAAGGGCCGAGAAAGGTTTCCCCTTTCCTTATCCCGATGCTTATTCCTGATATGGCTTCCGGTCAAATTGCCATTCAGTTTGGCTTCCGGGGACCAAATTATTGTACCGTAAGTGCCTGTGCCTCTGGCGCCCATGCTATTGCAGATGGCTATCGTATCTTACAGAATGGAGAGGCAGAGGTAATGGTTACGGGAGGAACCGAATCCTGTATTACTCCTCTGGGATTAGCCGGTTTCTGTAGTGCGCATTCCCTCTCCACTAAGAATGATGAGCCAGAGAAAGCATCCCGTCCTTTTGATAAATTGCGCGATGGTTTTGTTATGGCTGAAGGAGCAAGCGTCCTTATCTTAGAAACTTTAGAAAATGCCAAAAAACGTAACTCCCGCATCTATGCCGAAATTGTCGGTCTGGGGTTATCTGCCGATGCCTATCATATGACCGCACCTCCCCCTGATGGCAATGGAGCGGCTCTGGCAATAAAGGAAGCACTGAAGGATAGCAAAATCAAACCGGAAGAAATAGACTATATCAGTGCTCATGGTACCTCAACCCCTCTCAATGATAAAAGTGAAACGCAAGCCATCAAGACCGTTTTTGGCGATTATGCCTACCGGATACCAATAAGTTCTATCAAATCTATGGTCGGTCATATGCTCGGCGCCGCTGGGGCGGTGGAGGTTGCTATCTCTGCTTTGGTGATTGAGAATTCTCTTATTCCCCCGACAATAAATTATGAGGTGGCTGACCCGGAATGTGACCTTGATTATGTCCCCAATCAATCACGGAAAAAGGGGGTAAGAGTAGCGATGTCTAACTCCTTTGGCTTTGGTGGTCATAATAGCGTAATAATCATTAAAAAATTTGAGGAGTAGATGGACTATCTTCTTACTGAAGAGCAGTTGATGATTCGGGATTTGGCACGCAAGATTGCCAAAGAAAAGATTGAGCCAGTAAGGGCGCATTATGACGAAACCGAGGAGTTTCCCTGGGAGATTGTGAAGGTCCTGGCCGAAAGCGACATTTATGCTCTCTTTATTCCCAAGGAATACGGAGGACTCGGCTATGGAACTCTTGAGCTTTCCATTGCCGTTGAAGAATTAAGCCGGGTTTGCGGAGGTATTGCTCTTTGTCTTGCCGCCTCTGCTCTGGGCACATTTCCCCTTCTTCTCTTTGGAAATGAAACTCAGAAGAAAAAATATCTTCCGCCTCTAGCCAAAGGAGAAAAGATTACCGGCTTTGCTCTCACCGAATCGGCCGCTGGCAGTGATGCCGCCGCTATCCAGACAACCGCTACTAAAGATAAAGACAGCTATATCTTAAATGGCACGAAACAATGGATTACCAATGGTGGAGAGGCGCAAATCTATACGGTGATTGCTCTCACCGACAAAAAGAAAGGAGCCAGGGGAGCAACCGCCTTTATTGTGGAGAAGGATACCCCTGGCTTCACCTTTGGCAAGAAGGAAAAAAAATTGGGTATTCGCGGCTCAGCCACGAGAGAGCTTATCTTTAACAATTGTCGTCTACC
>DAOWFY010000142.1 GCA_030637775.1 bacterium
AAATTCCTCAGGAAAAGGAGTGTAGTTACCTAATTGGATAAACTCTTCTCTCAATGTCCGGTTAAATCTCTCATCAAAGCAGTTATCTTTTGGAGTCTTAACCCGGGAGAAGTAATGAGCTACCTCTAAGTCTGTGCAGGCCTTCTCAAAGTGTTTAGCAAATTCAGAGCCATTATCAGACTGAATAATCTCTATCTTACCATCTACCAGATAATAAAGTCTATTTAAGAAATCTTTGCCATTAAAGGAGGAGGCGGCTTTATACATCCTGGCAAAACCAAGTTTAGATACTGTATCAACTCCGGTAAAGATATATCTTTTTAATCCTGCTTCAAAGATAGAGATTGTATCTACCTGAAAAAAGAAGTTTTCTATCTTCTTATTTTTTAGCTCTGTGATTCTTTTTTTCTTCTGGGACAATCTTCTCTTTCTCCTTAGTTTTTCATTCTTTATTGGGTTGTAGTAGAGGTTATATTTCTTAATGACCCTCTGGATATGCCAGGGGCTCATTTTCTCCTTGTAGATCTTCTCATAGAGGACTGAGAGCTTCTCCTTGCCATAGCGGATATATTTCTTTCTTAAAGCCCGGATTCTATCTTCTTGCTCAAGAGAAAGCTCCATTTTTCTTCTGTTGAGGGGAGCCTTGGATAAACTTTCTAAAGTAGAAAGATCATGTTTATCGTATCTATTGTACCACTTATAAAAGGTCTTTCGAGAGATACCAAAGTATCTACAGGTCAAAGAGGCATTCTTGCCGCGAGAGAAGTAATAATCCATCCAGGATAGCCTTTTCTTCGCTTCCTTGCTGATATCATTCCTAAGGTCATATTTGGGCGAATTTACCCAGTTAAGATTATAAGATGATGGGTCTCCCCAAGGGAAGATATTGCTCTTGGTCATGGTAACACCCCTTTCTTTTCCTCTATTATAATCGTATAGAGAAAAGAAAGAAACACCCCCTCACAATCTCCCCCTCAAGGGGGAGACGTCTATTTAATCTTCTTAAAAGATTTAAGAGACTGGGTGTTACCTATGTATCTCATCTTGTGCAGTTTTTTGCTGAACAGTTTTTTCTTTACGCTTAATAAAGCCAACCCCGACCATAAAAACTATTGCCAGAGTATAGATAGTAATCATCATTTTCAGTCCGCTAAAGCCCAAGAGATTTCCCGCAGTAAAGGCAAGAAAAGCAAATATAATTCCCAGAATAATAGGATAGAAAGTAGCAAAAAGCATCCACATTGTGCTTCCGCTCTCTACCCGAATCATCAAAAGGGTGGGGATACAGGGAGGATACATCGCCATAAATAATATTATTGCTAGAGCGTGGAGGGGAGTCCAGCCACCCTCTTTTTCTCCCAGTCTTTTCTCAAGCCTATCTTCTCTCTCAGTTGGCGGTGATTCGTAGAGAACGCCGATTGTACCCACAGCGTTTTCTTTAGCCGCGAAAGCACTTATTAAAGCGATATTCACCTGCCAGTTAAATCCTAATTTTTTTGTGATTGGCTCCAGAGCAATACCAACTCTACCTAAAAAACTTCCTTTGATTGTCTCCTTCTTTTTCTCTGCACGTAGTTCTCTTCTCTGATTGAATACTTTTTTGTAAGTTTTATGAACTTTTTTAGCGTCTTTGTCCTTTATCTTCTTTCCCTCCAATTCATACTTTCCCTTTTTCACAATCTTGAAGAATTCAAAGTTTCTCTGGCGAAACTTTTGCTCAATTACCTTTTTTGTCTTTTCTTCTTCAACACCTCGTGTAGCTGCGCGATAATCATTCCGGTATTTTGTAAAGTTTATCAATCCATCTCCAGCCAACAGCTTAGTATAGGGATTATCCTCTCCAATTTTTTTCATAAAACTTTTTTTTATCCGATTGGCCTGACTGTTGTAATGGGCTTTCCTTTCCTTGCTTAATCCGGGAAAGTTAATTAGTAGATAGACAAGACACATCACTACCATAACAACGGTTATGATTTTTTTAATAAAGATTCCCAGTCGTTCCAGACAACGACGTAAAACGCCACCGATTGTGGGTAAATGGTAAGGAGGCATCTCCAGGATAAAGGGCGCAGACTCTTTCCTCTTAAGTATTGTGAGACTCAAGATTTTAGCTACACCAAGAGCGATGATAATGGTAATCGTGCCAATGAAAAACATCATTATTCCTTTAGTGGCGGCAAAAAATAGACCAAGAAGAAGCACATATAACGGAATCTTAGCCAGGCAGTTCATCAGGGGAACGACAAGCATCGTGGCTAAACGGGCCTTTTCATCCTTTATTCCCCGGCAAGCCATAACCCCGGGTATAGCACATCCACCCACATAAACCCCACCCAATACCAAGGGCAAGACGGATTGTCCGTGGAGGCCAAAATATCTGAATACCCTGTCTAAGATAAAGGACATTCGGGCTAAATAACCGGTATCCTCCATAATAGCTATCAGAGCGAACAGAATTATAAAGATGGGTACATAATTCAATACCGCAATCACTCCGCCGATAACCCCTAAAGGCATTGCCCGCAAAAGTGGGTCAAAGACAAATCCTTCCGGAGGAAGGGATAAAACAAGAAATTTTTGCAGTCCCGCAAGAAGGGGCCAGGTGTAATTGGTAATTTTATAACCCTGGACAATGGAAAGATTGTACATCGCATAAATAGTTCCCAGCAAAACAATCAGCCCTGAGAATCTATTACAAACAACCATATCAATCCTATCGGTCAGGGTTTTAGGTTCTGTCCTTATTTGCTTAACACAATGCCCTACAATCTTTTCTGCCTCTCGATAGCGCTGATGAGCGATACTCTTTTCTGGTGCTTCTTCATACTGCGAAATAAACTTTTTTCTTTCTTCTTCCACATAACTTAAAATTTCCTCTCCATTTGTAGAATATTTTTTTACTGCTCTTTGTGCTTCACTATCGTTTTCTAATAATTTCACTGCTAACCAACGGATAGGATAGCGCTTACTAAAATTTGCATCCTTTGAGAGAAATTGTCCTAAAGGCTTCAGAATGGACTCTAACTCCTTTCCATAATCAAGCCTCCTGGGACTTTTTTTACTTTCGTATGCCTTATGTATCGTCTGACGGAGCTCTCTTTTTCCTCTACCTTTGTTGCCAACTGTAGGAACTATCTCTGCTCCTATCTCTTGACTTAATTTTTCTGTATCAATCTGGAAACCACGACTTTTAGCAACATCTGCCATATTTAAGTCGATAACCAGGGGGATACCTATCTCAGCTAACTGAAAAACAAGATAGAGGTTCCGCTCAAGATTAGTAGCGTCCACAATATCAACTATTACCTCTGGCTTTTCCTGAAGTAAGAAATCTCTGGCGATCCGTTCCTCTAAGCTATAAGAGGTGAGGCTATAGGTTCCGGGGAGATCGGTTAAGAATACTTTATGTTCCTGGATGCGATAAGTGCCGGTCTTTTTTTCTACTGTTATTCCTGGATAGTTGGCTACATGCTGCCTGCCGCCGGTAAGAAGATTAAAAATGGTAGATTTACCTGAGTTAGGCTGTCCCGCCACCGCTACCTTTATCTCTTTAAGTTTTCTTCTCATGGTACAACTATTTCTATCTCTTTAGATTCAGAATGGCGGATACTTATATGATATCCTTTTAGCAAAATCTCCACCGGATCCACAAGAGGGGCATTACGGATAATATGAATCTTGGCTCCCGGGACAAAGCCCATATCAAGTAATCGTTGCCCGGTAACCCCCTCTGCATTTACTTTTGCAATATGACATTTCTGTCCCGGCTTTAATTCATCCAAAGTCATTTTTTTATACTATAGTAAAGTATAAGCAGAGTAAACTTTGCCACTACAAATTATTCGGTTGTTGTAGTGGTCGAGCTTGCTCGACTTTGTTCTCTAAACTAACCATAATCTTATAAGCCATTCCCTGTCCCATGGCCAGACGAGTCTCTTTGACCGCAACAAGGAAAGGTCCCGGAGCCCCACGATAGATAACCATAACTTCAGAACCCAGTCCCAGACCCATACCATATAGATGTGCTTGCAACCCTCTTCCTCCGGACAGAGAGACGATCCTTGCCTTTTGGCCAGGAGGAAGCATTGCCAGCGGCATAACCTTCAACCCGTCCATAGTATACCTCTATAATCGTAATTGAGATACAATCTCAATTATACCATAAAAAAATTTTCTGTCAACAACTGTCAAATTCATCTCAACTTTTTTTGGCATTTCTGGCAATATCCTCTAATTCCTAAGCGATGTTCTACTGACTTAAAGTTATATTTCTTGCAAACTGCTTCCTGAAACCTTTCTATTTTTTCTTCTCTAAACTCAATCACCTTGCCACATTTTAGACAAACCATATGGTCATGGTGTTTGTGTCCAAAAATATGCTCGTATTTGACTCTCCCCTGACAGCGTAATGTCTCTTGAATAAGGTTGCAATCAAGCAATAAGGGGAGGGTGCGATAGATAGTCGCGCGGGAGAGACGATTATCTTTTTTGTGCAATTTTCCCCAGAGTTGGTCGATATCAAAATGTTTATGCAGAGAAAATACCGTCTTTAGAATAAGTTGTCTTTCCGGAGTAAACTTTAATCCTCTCTCCTTAAGATAATTCCTGAATTCATCTTCATACATATTCATTTTGTTCTATTTTATCACAAAAGATTCTTAATTGCAATTATATCTCAAAAATTTTTTGTCAACTATTTCAAAGTAAAAACAAGAGAAACCTCCATCTGGACAGAGGAGAGATTTATCTCCTTTGGGATAGGAGAAAAGGGATTGGCTCTTTTTATGGTGGCAATTGCTTCCTTATCCAGTATTTGGAAACCTGAAGAATCTAAGAGCTTGATTTTTTGAGCATTTCCATTGGAAAGAACTATAAATGTAAGATGAGAGATGCCTTCAAGACCTTGTCTTTTTGCCTGGATAGGATATCTGCGACAAGACTCAATCCTCTGTTTAACCATATCCTGATAACGGAGCATTGCTTCCTTGGCTGGATTTAAAACTTCGATCTCGAGTGGTTCCGGTTTTACCAATGCTATCTTTCCAATTTCTCTTTCATCCTTTGGCTCGGGTAAAATTGGATTTTCAAACTTAGGCTTAACTCGAGAGATAATCTTCTCTAAAGGTAGAGGTTCCGGCATAACTTCCCTTACTCGAGGTTCTGATATTTTTTCTTCCTTCAATTTCTTCTCTTTGCTAATTTTCTCTATTTTTGGAAGGAGGGGAGGGGTCTCTATTTTTATCCGCACAACTACCTCTTCAGGACTTTCCACTTTTGATTTAAATTTAAAAAAGTCCTCTGGTATTCCGAATAATAATAGATGTCCAGTTAAAGAGATAAGAAAAGCAATTTTTATTGCCGGATCATTTGGCATCTTTTCTGGTAGAGATTACTAGGTCTTTTGCATTTGCCTGCTTGGCAATATCCATCACTTTAACGGCCAATCCCAAATCTATTTTTTCATCGGCCTTAATGATTACTGCCTTTCCTTTGGACTCTTTTATTCTTGCACTTAATTGGTCAAGAAGATTATTTAGGTTTACTAATTTGTCATTCAGATATAAGGTATTATCTTTAGTGATAGAGATGATGATATTTTCTTCTGGATGCAACTTTGTTGTGGAAGCATAAGGCAGGCTAATCTTTATTCCTGGCTGGCTGATAAAGTGAGAGGAGAGCATAAAAAAGATAAGTAACAGAAAAACGACATCTATTAAAGGGGCAATATTTAAATGGGTATAGACCTTTTTCCTTTTCTCAAATTCCACCATGCGACTTACCTTCCCTGCCGTTTATCATTTGCAATTTGCAATTCGATGAGTTCTGAGGCTGCATCCTTCATTTCAACAGCATAATCATTCACCCTTCCTTCAAAATAATGATAAGCCACAAGAGTAGGGATGGCTACAGATAGTCCTGCAGCGGTAGTAAGAAGTGCTTCCCATATTCCTCCAGCTAAAACATTGGCATCCACTCGACCACCCAGCTCCTGAATCTTCATAAAGGCACGAATCATCCCGACAACTGTACCTAAAAGACCTAAAAGTGGGGTGATATTTCCAATGATAGCCAACCCCCGAAGATGCTTTTCTAAATCTCTTACCTCTTTTGAGCCTGCCCTAGATAGTATCTTTTCCTGCTCAGAAAGGGTTCTTTTATGATTTTGAATACCATAAGAAAATATTCTCCCAACAGGACTTGTCGTTTCTTGACATAACCTCAATGCTTCATCTCTTTTGTCCCTGATTAAAAGTTCCTTTATCCGGGAAAGGAAGCCCGGAATATTGATTCTTACGCGATGCAGATGATAAAACCGCTCCAAGATGATGGTAATTGAAATTACCGAACACAAAAGAATCGGCCACATCAAAAATCCACCCTTTAAGAAAAAGGAAAACATTTTACTCTATTTTATAGATTCTTTTACCAAATTAGTGAGAATGTCCGACCTTATGCTTTCCAGGGAGTAATACTTCCCATCCAACTCCTGAGAAAGTTCTTCCAATTTTCCTAACCTGATGAATCCTATTTCTGTATCGATGACGATTGATTTTATTCCTGAATCTTTTATCATTCCGGCTATTTGTTTTGCTTCATTAAAAGGATGGGAGTTTCCTCCAATAGCGACATTTGCCTTTCCATCGGAGATAATGACAAGTAAAGGCTTAATATTTTTATCCTTATTTAACTCATTGCGCAGAACTTCATATCCAAGCAATAATCCCTTTGACAACGGAGTCTTACCTCCGGTAGGAAGTTCCTCCAATTGCTTCTTTGCCAATTCTACGCTGGATGTAGGGTTAAGGAGGACTTCGGCTCTTTCTCCTTTAAAGGCTACTAAACCTATTCTATCCCTTTTTTGATAAGCATCTATAAGTAAAGAAAGGATTGCTCCCTTTGCTTCAACCATTCTTCTATTTGCTCCCATCGAGCCAGATGAATCAACCACAAAGATAATGGTATTGCCAATCTTTTTTTCTCTTACCTTCTGCCGGATATCCTGTGGTTCTATAGCTATAGCTACTTTGCTATTGTTTTTCCGGTGTATCTGGTATGGAGCAGAGGCTCGTAGTGTTGCATCAAAGGCAATATCATTAGTTTTACCTTTAGGCAACATACTTCCTACATAACGGCCGGATTTGGTATCGCTTTTGACTTTACTTCTTTTGCCATCTCCTTTCTTTGCTTGGGAATCTTTAGGAAGAGATATCTTTTTTATTGGATAAGATTCCCCAGTTTCGAATGTCACTTCTGATTCACTATTAGGCTGGGAACTCTGTTCTTGATTCTGTTCTTTATCATCTGTCTTCTGGTTTTTTTCTTCCGATTTCTGGTTACTATTCTCTGGTTTCTCTTTCTTATGTTTCTGAATAGACTTCTCCAACTTCTCTTTATCTACCTTTGGTTCCTGAAAGGGTTTACGCCGCATTCGGTGGGAAAGCACAAGTTCGGCTGCTTCTCTTACATCATTTTCCGTAACTTGAATTCTTTGATGATAAGCACTAATGGTCTGTGCTACCTTTAACATAAAAATATCTGCCCTGTGGCCATCAACCGCCATCTCTATGGCAATGTCGGCAATGAGTTTAAGAATCTCTTTACTATAGGTAACCCTGGGGAATAGTTCTTTAGCCCGAATTATCAACTGGCAGAGGTTCCTTTCCTCTTTCTTCCACCTCTTTTCAAAACCATGGGGATCCTTCTCATATTGAATACATCGGGAAATTACCTCAACTCGTGCTTGAGGCTCACCAATGCCTTTTACTTCTATGCATAAGCCAAATCTGTCTAATAACTGTGGCCTGAGTTCCCCTTCTTCCGGATTCATTGTGCCAATGAGAATAAAGCTTGCTGGATGAGAATAGGATATACCCTCTCTTTCCACATAATTTACCCCCATAGCCGCAGAGTCCAAAAGAACATCTACTAAATGGTCATCAAGAAGATTTACTTCATCAACATAAAGGATACCTCGATTAGCCAGGGCTAAGATGCCGGGTTCAAAGATCTTCTCGCCTTTTTTTATGGCATGTTCGATATTCAATGTGCCGACTACTCTATCCTCTGTTGCCCCTAAGGGTAAATCTACCACCTTCATCTTTCTCTTAATTCTAGGCAACCTTTCACCTTTAGACTCACGTTCAATACAATCTTTACACATTTCATTCTTATGGTGTGGACTGCAATTAAAGGGACAATTCTTCACAACTTCAATCTCCGGCAAAAGATTTGCCAGGGCTCTGGCTGCTGTGGATTTAGCCGTCCCTTTCTGACCGCGAATCAAGACCCCGCCAAGATTAGGATTAATGGCATTTAAGATAAGGGCTTTTTTCATCTGTTCCTGTTCTACAATAGCCGTAAATGGGAAGATTACTCTTCGACAACTCATTTTTCTCTCTCTATTAACTTCTGAATTTGTTGGACATTATTATTCCAATTTTCTACATCGGATGAGGTTAGTATATCTGTAGAACCACCCTGGAAATCTCCTTTCACATCTCCCATCCTTTCTTCCAGCCAGCTTTCAATTTCAAGATAGATATCCTTTAGTGCCTGAAGAACTTTAGGATCGGCATCCCAGAGCTCTCTTTGATGTGCCTCTAATAGTCTGCGACCAATTTCTTCTAATGCCCAGGGATTATTTTCTTCAAAGAACTTTCTCATTTCTTCATCAAGAACAAAGGTCTTTGCAATTTCATCAAATATCCAATCATCTACCTCCCCGGTCGTTGCCTGCCAGCCATAGACCCTACCAACTCTTTTGGAGATATCGCCGGCCCCTTTATACCCATGGCGTTTCATCCCCTCAATCCATTTTGGATTAAGTACTTTTGTCCTTACAACTCTTCGAATTTCGTCAGCAAGTTCAACCACTTTTAAATGGGAAGGATTTCGCGTATCTCCGTAATAATTTTCTATTTCTTTACCAGAGATATGTCTGGCAGCGGTTGCCATTCCTCCCTGGACAG
>DAOWFY010000052.1 GCA_030637775.1 bacterium
GGCTCTATCTTGCCGTCCATCACACTCTGCACATCTCCTATTTCTATATTAGTGCGATGGTCCTTAACCATCTGGTAGGGCTGAAAGATATAACTGCGAATCTGGCTTCCCCAGGCAATCTCCTTTTCCTCTCCTCTTCTTTTTTCTTCCTTCTTTCTCTCCTCTTCCTGGTAATGTTGGTAAAGTCTGGACCTTAAGACCTTTAAGGCGGTCTCCTTATTCTTATATTGGCTTCTGTCATTCTGGCAGCAAACGATGATTCCGGTGGGGAGATGGGTAATTCTTACCGCAGATTCCACCTTATTGACATTCTGACCCCCATGACCACCGGCGCGGAAGGTATCAATCTTTAAATCCGTATTCTTAATCTCTATTTTGGCCGTATCCTCAACCTCCGGGATGACATTTGCCGAGGCAAAGCTGGTATGGCGTCGTTTATTCGCATCAAAGGGCGAGATTCTTACCAGCCGATGCACACCCCGCTCTCCCTTTAAGTAACCATAGGCATAGGGACCGCTGATAATTGTGGTAACCCTTCTTATTCCCGCCTCCTCTCCGGGAAGGAGTTCAATATTCTTTACTCCATAGCCCTGACTGTCTGCCCATTTAGTATACATCCGTAGAAGCATTCCTACCCAATCACAGGACTCGGTTCCTCCGGCACCCGAATGGATGGTCAAGATGGCATTATTGATATCGTTTTCTCCGGATAGCCTGCTCTTCAGGAGTTCCTCTCCTAATTCTTTTTCTATGCTTTGATAGAGTTCCTTTGCCTCGGTTAGAAGTTTAGTATCCTCCTCTTGCTTCAGCAGTTCTAACATCGTTTCCAAGTCGGTCCTCTTCCTTTTCAACTCCCGAAACTTTGCAAGTTCATTTTTCAGCCGGTTTAACTCCGTCACCTTGCCCTGAGCATCCGCTTTCTTCCAGAAATCTATGGCACTTTGCTCGCTTTCTAATTCTTTAATGCGCTTTTCCTTCTCCGAGACAGAAAGTTTTGCCTCTAAATCCTTCAATGAAGATGAAATCTTTCCTAACTTTTCTTTTATTTCGCTTAACATTGACTTCATTCAATATCTAATGCAAACTTTATTGCCTCATTGATTCGGTTGATTTTATCAGCACTCAAGAGAGAAATGTACTCTCTTAAAAGACTTTTCTCAATTGTTAAGATTGTATCGAGATTAACCACGCATCGCTTTGGCAGTCCATCTCCTCTGTTTAATATCACTTCTACCGGAATATTTCTGATGGTGGTAGTGATTTCAGCAACAGTGACTACATTTCTGACCCGGTAAGCTTCGTCTCGGGAAAGCAAAACTACGGGACGCCGACCCAGAGGTTTCGGCAATTCTGCCCACCAGACCTCTCCTTTCTTCATTTCCACCCTTCCCTGGACAAAGCCTTGAACTCCGCTTTTTCCAATGCGGTGATGTGGATAGGATCCTCCGGATGCTTTCGGTAGCCCTTTTCGTATTGCCTGATGAGTCTTTCTTTTTCCAGAGAATTCAACCAGCGATGAATAATAGAAGAAATAAGAGCGCTGCGGTTAATTTTTCTCTTCTTTGATATTTCTTCTAAAATAAAATAATCCTTTTTTGGAATAGTAACCGCGGTTAAAATTTTTTTTCTTCCCATTTTTCTCCTTTGTGTTTAGTATAACATATTTATAACTTTTGTCAAATCTTTGTCTATCAGTTCCAGAGCTTCAGAGGAATTAAAAGGGCTTAGGAGATTTCTTTCCAGACCTTCCCGATGAGTTCTTTTATTCCTTCACCGGTAAGGGCGGAGATGGGGATTACCTCTTTCTTTATTTCCTTCTTAAAATTTTTAAGGTTTTCTTTGGCTTCAGGCAGATCCATCTTATTGGCCACAAGAATCTCGGGTTTCTCAAGAAGCGAAGGATTATATAGTTCCAGTTCATTGCGTAATTGGAAATAACGTTTAACTGGATCTGGCTCTGCGAGGTCAACGAGATGAATAAGCACCTTTGTCCGCTCAATATGGCGCAGGAACTCATCCCCTAAACCTGCCCCTTTATGGGCTCCCTCAATAAGTCCCGGGATATCGGCGAGAACAAAGCTTTTTCCCTCCTCAATTTTTACTACACCTAAGATTGGTTCTAATGTAGTAAATGGATAGTCGGCAACCTTTGGCCTGGCCTTTGAGACCTTAGAGAGAAGGGTGCTTTTTCCGGAGTTAGGATAGCCAATTAAACCAGCCTCGGCAATCAGTTTCAGTTCTAAGGTCAACCTTTTTTCTTCTGCCTTTTCCCCTTTTTCGCTATACTTTGGCGCCTGATTGGTAGAGGTGGCAAAGCAGGCATTTCCTCTTCCGCCTTTCCCTCCTTTTACTACTAAGAAAGAGTCTTCATCTTTGACCAAATCGATAAGAGTTTTCCCCTTCTCTTTTATCAAGGTGCCGGGAGGAACCTTTAGAATCAAATCGGCCCCATCTTTGCCGGTTCGCTTATTCCCTTTTCCGTGTTCCCCTTTTTGCGCGCGAAAATGGTGCCGATATTGAAAATCAAGCAGGGTCCTGAGATGCCCATCGGCCTTAATGATAATATCCCCGCCCTTGCCGCCATCACCACCGGAGGGTCCTCCTCTGGGGACAAATTTTTCCCTCCGAAAGGCGACAACACCATTACCGCCATCCCCGCTCTTGACAAATATCTCTACTTTATCAATAAACACAGTTCTATTTTAGCACAGGGGAAGGAAAATGAATAATTTCAGAGATTTAGTTGCAGTCCATCAGAGGCAATGATGAGTTTTTTCTTCAGGGAGGGAGGGGAAAGAGCTAATATTTCTTTCTCCTTATCATCCAAATCAGGATGAATATGGGTAAGGACAATCTTTTTTATTTTCTTTGAGGAAAGGAAAGAAAAAGTTTCCTCAGGTTTTATATGAGCGAACTCCAAAATAAGGAGGTCCAGATTATCAAATCTTTCGATATCACCAAGAACACCAATATCTGCCGAATAAAGAACCTTTTTTTTCTTTGTCTGAATGAAAAAACCATAACTTTCTAAAAGATGTGTCGTGGGAAAGGCAGAAACCTTAATCTTTTTATCCCGATAGCTAAATTTCTCTTGAAGCGGAGAGACCTTTAATTTGAAAGGAAGGAAATGCTGGTCTAATCTAAGGAGTTTTAAATACTCTTTAATAACCTTTATTCCCCCTTGAGGAAGAAAAAGAGGAAGTTCCTTTTTCCTTTTGGTAAGTTGCATTGATTGGATTAATTGTGGAATACCGGAGATATGGTCAGAATGCAAATGGGAAATAAAGACTGCTTTTATTTTATTCCAATCAATTCCATTTCTTATTAAAAGGCTACTGACCGGCCCCCCGGCATCAAAGAGGTAAACTCTCTTCTCAACAGAGACGGCAATTGAGGTATTAAAACGTTTCCTGGTAGGAATTCCCGCCGCTGACCCTAAAATCCTTATTCTAATCATTTTACAAAAATATCCGGCTCTATCAATTGATTCTCTATTTTGGTCTTTTCTATAACGTACTTGCTCCAGATTAAGTTTCCCACTCCTCCTACCGAGTGGGCATTGGAACCAAGGGAAAATTTTACCCCTACCTTAGCAAAGACCCTTACCAGTTCTATATATTGTCTAGTGAACTCCCGGGGATGTATACCCGGAAACCACCACCAGATATTGTTCATTATTTCAAAGCAGGTGTTATTCTTAACAAATACTTCCGCAATTCTTTTTAAATTACCTATGGGATATTCCCTTGGCTCTACTACAATATCAAAATAATAACCGATATTAAATGGATGGGCAATAATGTCAACCAAAGGATTTTCTGCTGCTTTTGTATAGGCGGTTGTTATATTTTCAATTATATCTTCCTTTGATAACTTATCTGTCTCTTTAGCAATCCCTTTTGCCTCTCCTCCCATATGCACTAATAATAAATCTAACTTATCTCTAATTTTCTTATCAACAGAGATTCCTCCCTCTTCATTGAGAACAGCTCCTTCTGCTCCTTTGAGAATCTTTACAGAAAACTTACCTCTTATTTCCTCTATCTCCTCTGATACTTTGCCTACCCAGGTATTATTCTTATCGGTATAATGGTCGGTAATGGCGATATGGCTCAAGCCCAAAGCCTCCGCAGCAAAAACCATTTCCAGGACTGTCGCCCTCCCATCCGAATATTTGGTATGGGTATGCAGGTCATAACTAATCATCTGTTATTTTTCTCACCTTTATTTTCAGATTAGCATAACTAAACTAAAAAATCAATTTATGATTTAAGCAGGGCGAGATTCCCCAATCTCAAACTGTATCTGGTAAAGATGAGAATAGTGGCCTTTTTTGGCCAAGAGTTCCTGATGGATTCCATCCTCAACGATTTTGCCTTCGGAGATGACCAAAATCCGGGTGGCATTTCTGATGGTGGAAAGCCGATGGGCAATGACAAAACTGGTTTTCCCCTTCATCAACCGCTCCAAAGCCTCCTGAATAAGCAGTTCGACCTCCGAGTCAACCGAGGAGGTGGCCTCATCCAGAATAAGAATCGGTGGATCCTTCAGAATCACCCGGGCAATGGTAATGCGTTGCTTTTCTCCTACCGAAAGTTTCACTCCTCGCTCTCCCACCTCAGTCTCATAACCATGGGGCAACTGACCGATGAAATGGTGGGCATTAGCGCTCTTGGCTGCTTCAATTACCTCCTCCTTGGAGGCAGTTGGTCTTCCAAAGAGAATATTCTCCAAGATTGTTCCATTAAAGAGGAACGGTTCCTGGAGCACCATCCCCACATTTTGTCGCAGGTACTTAAGCTTTAGGTCTCTAATATCATAGCCATCGATGGTGATGGAGCCAGAGGCAACATCATAGAAGCGGGGAATAAGACTGACAATGGTGGTTTTTCCTGAGCCGGAAGCTCCCACAAGAGCAATAAGGTTGCCTGGATTTGCCGCAAAATTGATTTGATGCAATATCTCTTTTTTTTCTTTTCCTTTGCCATAGGCAAAATCCACATTATTAAATTTGACCTTTCCCTTTAAAGGTGAGGTTGGAGTAAACGGTTTTTTCTTTTCCTTGATCTCGGGGATGGCATCGATAACCTCAAAGATTCTTTCCCCGGCTGCCCGGGCATGTTGAAACAAATTATTCACCTGATTTAATTGATTAATTGGGGTATAGAAGAGAGCGAGGTAAGAAACGAAGGCTACCAGTCCCCCGATGGTGAGATTGCCGGCAATAACCTCTCTTCCGCCATACCAGAGGACAACCACCGTACCTAAAGCGCTGGTAAGCATAATCAGAGGAAAGAAGAAAGCCCAGAGCCTGGCAATGGTCATATTCACCCGATAGTAACTTTCCCCTCTATGGGCAAATCTCTCCTGTTCATACCTTTCCTGCCGGAAGGACTTAATCACCCGGATTCCGGCAATATTTTCCTGCAAGAGGGCATTGATATTGGCCAACCTTCTTCTCATCTGATGGTAACTTTTATGCGCCCTTTTGCTAAAGGTAGCCACAAGAAAGACAAGTCCCGGCATCGGAATCATCGCCAAAAGGGTAAGTTTAAGATTCAAACGCAGCAAAATTATCAAGGAACCAAGCAGGGTTACCAGGGCGATGGTAAAGGTTA
>DAOWFY010000062.1 GCA_030637775.1 bacterium
GAAACTTTAAAACCGAAATTGGCAGTTCTCGATAGTCTTATAGAGAACCAAAGGCTCTGGTCAAGAAAATTAAATCAGATTAGCTGGCTTTTACATGAGAAGATCTGGCTTACCAAAGTAGAGGTAGTAAAGAAAGAAGAGGTAGTAAAGAGAAAGGTGGGCGAGAAGGAAATATCGGAAAAGGTAAGTAAAACTCTTCTTACCCTGAAGGGTTCGGCCGTCTCCCTTGAAGGAGAGGAACGCTTGCAGGCAATCGCTGACTTTATGGCAATTCTCAAGGAAAATAAAAACTTCTTTGCCGATTATTTTCAGGATTTAAGGTTTGTTAATTGCAGTAGCAGGGAGATAGGTTGTTTTGATGTGATGGATTTTACCTTCGAATTACCGCTGAAGTAAAATGGCAAAGGTTAAAAAAGAAAATTTGCGACTTTTTCTTCTCCCTTTGATTTTGCTTATGCTCATTATCTCTACCTTCTTTCTTTTGCTCCGGCCGATAAAAAAGCGATTGGATGAAAGCGCAAAAATGCTCGCTCAGAAAAAGGCAAAATTGGCCGAAATGAAGAAGGAGATTTCAGGATACCCGGAGGTGAAGAAAGAATTGGCTCGATTAAAGGTAAGAGCAAATTTCTATGAAAATTATTTGCCACGTGAGGAGATGCTTCCTTCCTTCTTCAGCAAATTAACCAAGATTGCGGACGAGACCGGGGTTAAGTATAGCAGTCTGAAACCATTAAAGGAAAAGGAGGGAGCTGTCTCTGCTGCTCTTTATGAAGAGAAAAAATTTGAGCTCAGGTTAATCTGTGGCTTTCACCAATTAGGATACTTTATCAACAGATTGGAAAGGATGAATCGGTTTGTAGAGGTAAAGGAACTAAGAATCAACCGAGGAAAGGATATCTTCAATGAAAATGTAAGATTGCTTATTTCTCTATATTTACTCAGAGGGCCACTCCATAAATAAAAAATGAAAAAGATGTTTTTAGTGACCATAATTCTTCTAATAAATGGAATCGCCTGCTTTGCCGAACCAAAGGAGCCATTTATTTACAACCCATATGATAAACGGGACCCATTTATCCCTCTGGTAACTGAGAAAAGTAAAGGAATCATCAATACCCGGGAGGTCCTGGGCACAAAAATCTCTTTACAGGCGATCATTAGAACCAAGGATAAATCCTTTGCCATTATTAATAATAGTGTGCTTTCGGTTGGGGAAGATGTCCCGGGTACCAAAATAAAGATTACAAAAATTTTAGACGATCGAGTAATTTTTTTCTATAAGTTCAACGAATATGAATTGCGATTGAAGAAAAAGCTCCTGTTTAAACCAATAATAAAGGAGGAGAAATGATTAAAAAAGTCCTTTTGCTTATCATTTTATTATCTTTACTTCCAGGAGCAGCTTCTTCTCAAGTTGCCAAGAAACCTATAATCAATATCAGTTGCGAGAAGGCAGATCTAAAGGATGTGATTAATACCATCAGTAATATCTCTGGGGTTGATATCATCTATGGAAATGAAATCATTGGTAAGATGGTTACCATTAAACTGAAGGAGATCCCCTGGGAAAAAGCATTAAAGATTGTCCTTGACCTTTCTGGCTTTAGTTATGAATGGGAGGAAAATCTCATCCGGGTGAAGAAGAAGATTGAAGCACTTAAAGTAAAGGAGGAGGCATTTATCACCCAGATTTACATCTTGAAGAATATCAAGGCAGAAGAGCTCGCAGAGTCTCCTTCTCTAAGGGAACTGCTTACCGAGAGAGGAAAGATTACGGTGGACAAAAAACTTAATGCTTTGAGTATCACAGATATCGAAAGCAATATTGGCCGAGTGGTAGCCTTTATTAAGAGGCTGGATGAAGGGGAAAAGATTACTAAAATTGTTCCCTTAAATTTTTCCAAAGCCGCCAATGTAGCATCTTCCGGAATCCTGACGAATTTACTTTCTGAATCGGGAATGATTAAAACCGATGCCCGGACAAATAGTCTGATTATCACCGATTCTGAGACAAATATCAAGGAGATTGAACAGTTCGTTAAGAAGATCGACCTGCCGACACCTCAGGTAATGATTGAGGCAACGATTTTGGAGACAAACTACGACTATACCAGGACCTTAGGTATCGACTGGCAAATCCAGAAAAAATTTGCGGAAACCACCTATGATGCTCATATGGCTTTAGGCGCAGGAGCAGAAACTGGCGGCATATTTAGTTTGGGCACTCTTGCTGCAGACCAATTTGCCACTATTATTGAAGCATTAGAAGCAAAGACCGAGACCACAATCCTTTCCAACCCCAGGATTGCAACTTTAGATAATCAGGAAGCAAAGATTACGGTGGGCAAAAGCCTTCCTATCTTAACCACTACCACTAGCGAGGGCGTTGTAACTACATCCACCACCTATATTGATACCAGTGTTACCCTTACCGTTACTCCCCGTATCACTCCTGAAGGTGATGTTACCCTGAGCATTCACCCTCAAGTCACCGATAGCCTGGGCATAGATGCGGCTACCGGCTCCCCAATCCTTGCTACCTCAGAGGCTCAGACCACCGTTTTGGTCAAGAGTGGCCAGACGGTGGTGATTGGAGGGCTGTTGAAGGAGACATCCCCAACCTCTATCTCCAAGGTTCCTTTTCTTGGTGATATTCCGATTTTAGGCTGGCTTTTTAAGAAAAGAAAAACAGGCCCTGTAGAGAAGAGAGATCTTCTTATCTTTATTACTCCGAGAGTGATTAAACAGCTGGAGAAACCCCCAGAAAAGGCTACTAAATAAAACAAACAAAGAGAAAAAAAGAAAAGGCGGGAGAGAAAAAACTTTCCCGCCTTTTCTTATTCTAAGAGGCTAATTACTCAATCGGTGAACCATTTGCGTCATTGAGTCTGATTACACCAGACTCATTAGCAAAGAAGATCCTGTTTCCAGTCTTAGTAGCCACCGTAGGAGTAGCAGTAAGGGTATAGGTATAGATTGTCGGGCTAGTATACACGAACCCATACCCCTGCTTGGTGCCACCGGCTAAAACAGTATCAATGTAAGGAGGATCAACACTGCCTAAGAGAGCCAAGCTCGTTGGATAAGTGGCTGGTGACTGGTTGGCCTGGTAACTACCCATTGCGGCCACTAAAGTATGCATATTACCAATTGCGGCTCCCTCGTTGGCATTGAGTCTTGCCCTTAAGAGATTAGGGATGGCAATTGCTGCCAGAAGCGCAATAATCGCGACCACAATCATAATCTCTACCAGGGTAAAACCCTTTTTCTTCAAAATCTTCATCTTTTCTCACCCCCTTTCTTCTTATTTTCTATCTCTAATTATATTATACCCCAAAAAATCTTTTTGTCAAGCAGCTGTAGGTTAGTAAATCACCCGTTACACACAGAGACCAATTTTTCTTCAAGCCTCTCATAAGGGGTTTTCCCTCCTAAAGAACCATGTGGCCTTTGGTAATTATAATAATCCTGCCATTCCTTTAATCTCTCATTAAAAAGA
>DAOWFY010000024.1 GCA_030637775.1 bacterium
AATCTTGAATACAGGGAGAGATAAAAGCGCAAAAAGTCCAACATCATCTGAAGGATTACTCAAAACCTTCAAATAGGCAATAAGGTCCCGAATCTCTCCCTGGTCGTAAAGGCCGCGATTACCAACAAATCGATAAGGGATGTTATGGTAGCGAAGGGAAGCGATGAAAGGAGTCAGATGCTCATTATTGCGCGCTAAAATGGCAAAATCCTGATAGGAAGTTTTTCTTTTGTGAAGAGCATTAATCTTTTTACTGACCCATTCCGCCTCATCCTCTGGTGTCTCAAACCTTCTATATTCTACTATATCTTTGGCAGCCTTAGAGGAGGTGCTGACCAATCTTTTATCAATTCCTTCCCTTACCTCCAAGCGGTCAGGATTATTGTTTCTGATTAGTTGATAGGCATCGTCAAGAAGAACCTGGGGACTGCGATAGTTTCTGGTAAGGACAGCTATCTTGCATTCGGGATAGCTCCTCTTGAATTGAAGAATATTGGTGATCGAGGCGCCCCTGAATTTGTAGATACTCTGGTCATCGTCGCCACAGACAGCAATATTTTTCTCTTTGCCAATGAGAAGTTTTAAGAGTTCATTCTGGGCGTAGTTCGTATCCTGAAATTCATCCACGAGGATATATTTAAACTTTTCCTGGTACCTTTCTCTGATGCTTTTTCTCGTTCTAAGAAGCCGCAGGGCAAAACTCTGTAAATCTCCAAAATCAAGGCTATTTTCCTTTAAGAGGAGATCTTGATGAGTCTGGTAGGCGGTTGCCAATTCCTTAACCCTCTTCATCTCCTCTGAATCCCGGGAATCGCTCTCGGTCTGTTTGCTAAAGGCTAAAAATTCCTCTACCGTAACATCATTATCTTTGGCGCGATTAAAAAGGGTCAAAAGGGCATAGATAAACTGAGTAGGATCCGATAACGGTCGGTAATACTCTAAATTGAATTGATAGAGGTTTTTGCGAATGAAGTGCCAGGTGTCCGCCTCGGAGAGAATTTTATACTTGGTATTCAGTCCGATGGCGAGCCCCTCCTCGCGTAAGAGCCTGTCACAGAAGGAATGAAAGGTGGAAACCCATATCTCTTCATATCCCAAAGGCATTGCTAAATCTACCCTCCCGAGCATCTCGTTTGCTGCTTTTTCGGTGAAGGTTAAGGCTAAAATCTCCGAAGGTTGCGCTGTTTTTGAGAGGATAAGCCAGACAATACGCTCGGTAATCACCTTTGTCTTCCCTGTACCGGCGCCGGCAACGATAAGCAAAGGTCCCTTTTTATGGGTAACGGCGTGTTTTTGCTCCTGGTTAAGTTCTTTGAGAAGCTTTTTTATCTCTTCAGTCATAAGTTCTTATTTTATAGGTACTTAAATTACTTGATTTCAAGTAATATTTTAAGTGAAATTCCGCTATAATTCCTCTTTTTTTCGATTTTTTGACAAGTTGCTGCTTTTCTATTTTTAACTATAGGGGATTTCTAATTCCTGGAGGATCTGTTTCAGGGCATTTGCTGCTTTTTGGAATAAATCAGGTCCAGAGAAGCCTTTAAACTGTCCGGCAAGGGATAAAATGAGGCTCTAAGGATAAAAAACCCTTATAATCGCTTTTCTTGAGTGCCAGGAGGATCTCCTTTATCTCCCCATCCCCTTCTCCGGCGGGA
Source organism: bacterium (assembly GCA_030637775.1). GTDB lineage: Bacteria > Ratteibacteria > UBA8468 > UBA8468 > UBA8468 > DAOVGU01. Next base: position 1,656 of record DAOWFY010000024.1, read on the forward strand.
GTAATCAGGGTTTCGTTGGCTGAATGTTTAGCATCCTTAATGTGAAGGTAGGTGGTATATTCCTTTAAAAGAGGATAGGCATCTTGATATGGTCTTACTCCCGCGCAGACAAAGTTTGCCGGATCAAAGAGGCAACGAAGATTCGCCGAATTAACTGTCTTTAAGATATCCAGACAATCTTTGGGTTTCTCCCCGTAGATATCTGCCTCATTCTCATGAAGTAATACAACTTTCTCCTTTTCTGCGATTTCTGTCTTCCTTTTTATCCTCTCCATTACTTCATCCCGATGCTCTAAAATGTCTCCTCCTTCGGGAGGATAGTAAGAAAAGACCCGGATATAAGGGGTTGCAAAATAATGGGCAAGCTCAATCGCCCGCTTAAAGCCTTTAAGATGGGAATTAAAGTCATCGGTAATCTTGATCTTGCCAATAGGAGAAGCAATGCAAGAGACCTTGAAATCCTTTTCTCCCAGGGTTTTCCTTATCCCTTTAATCTCTTCCTCAGAAAGCTCAAGCACTCCCTGATTATTCACTCCCCTCAACTCTAAATGTCTGATACTAAGAGAGTCTAATACCCTTAGCTGTTCATTCAAATCAGGCGAAATCTCATCTCCGAATCCGGATAGTTTAATCATTTTATTAATTCAAAAACAGTTTTATGGAGTTCCTCTGCTCTTTTTGCTGTTTTTGCCTCCAGGATTAATCTTAAGATTGGCTCAGTCCCTGAGGGACGCAGATGAATCCACCAATCTTCTCCAGTTACCCTTATCCCATCTAAAAGATTAATTTTCTCCCGGCAGTAATATTTTTTAATCTCAGAGATAGACTTCTTTGTTCCTTGCCTGGGCACGGGAATCTTTTTCTTCATCATCTGATAGGAAGGGAGTTCTTCCACCAACTGAGAGATGGATTTTCCGCTCTCAGAAAGATACCGGAGGATCAATCCCATCCCGATTAGACTGTCTCTTCCATAGTGAAGAGGAGGAAAGATTATCCCTCCATTCCCCTCCCCGCCAACGATTGCCTTCCTTTTTTTCATTTCTTCCACGACATTAATCTCCCCTACTCTACTGCGGAAAAGGGGACAATTAAATTTCCCGGTAACATCATCCATTACCCGGGAGGTGGAAAGATTGGTAACTACCGGCCCTTTCTTTTTTGAGAGGATAAATTTAGTTACCAGAGCGAGGGTGTAATCCTCTCCGATAGGTTTTCCTTTCTCAGAAATAATGGCTAATCTATCGGCATCGGGATCTAAGGCAAATCCAATATCCGCTTTCTTTTTTCTCACTAAATGGCAAAGAGCGGAAAGGTTCTCGCCAATGGGTTCCGGAGGATGGGGAAAAGGGTTATTCAATTTATCGTTGATGATAGAAACCCGGCAACCCAATCTTTTTAATAACAAAGGGGCAATGACGGAACCTGCGCCATTACAGCAATCCAAAGCAACGCGGAAATGTTTTTTTGCTATTTTGGCAGGGTTGAGAAAAGAGAGGCTCTTCTTTAAATGAAATGTAATCGCTCCTCGATGGTGATTCTTTATCTCTGTTATTTTAAAGGATGGATATTTAATTTTATTCTGCGAGTAGATATTAAGGAGTCTCCTCATTTGCGAGGAATTGAGAAAGGTTCCGGCTGAGGAGATAAATTTTAGGCCATTGTATTCGGAGGGATTATGGCTGGCGGTAATCACTATTCCTCCCTCGGCCTTCAATTCTTCGGTTAAAAGTTGCGCGGTCGGAGTGGGAGTAATTTCCAGATCGATAATTTCACATCCGGTGGAAAGGAGTCCACTAAAAACGGCATATTTAACCATCTCCCCGGATAGCCTCGTATCCCGGGCAACAACTACCCTCCCCCCCTTAACGTAGGTGCCAAAAGAGGCGGCAAATCTGGTAATTACCTCCGGGGTAAGAGACTTCCCAATAATACCCCTTACGCCAGAAATGCTGATCACCGGCTCCATTATATTTATAGCCACAGATAAACTGATAACTGCCAAATTACTTTACCGTTGAGTTCACTGAGAGAGATTTTGAAGATATTGCCGGATCTTATTTTTCAGATGGACACTATTTGGGTACCAAAAGCTACTTCGGAGTAAGGACAATAAGTTTATTTTTATAGTCTAATTCTATCTTAAAATGGGAGAAGAAAGTTTTCTCTCCCAAAAGTCCATATTCCCAGTCGTTGAATTTATCAGAGTAATAAGTGTCGCATCTAAATCCAATTCCGCCTATTTCTATATATGTCTGGTGAAGATATGCCTTTATCTCACCACCAATTCCCCGAAATAGTCTTACTTTCTTTCCTTTTTCTAAATGATGGCCTAAGAACTTCGCCATCCAGCCAGGAAAAAGAGATTCATCTGCTCCTGAATCAATAATAGCTGGAAAAAGACGAGATTTTTCCTTGAAAATTAGTCTCACGTCAATAACTGGGCGGTAAGCTAAACTGGTTATCTTGCCTTCCTTATCTAAGATAGGATATTCTCGGTAGGAAAATCTGAGAGGCTTCATAGAATATAAGCAGTTGCTTTGGTAGGAACTTTAGTCAAAACTGGGTCCTCACAACCCTGCTTTTCTGCCTTTTTCAAAGCCTCTTGAGGAGTGGAACCAACACCTACTACTTGGTTAGAATTCTCCAAAAGGGCAATAAATTTACCCTTATATTTCTTATTCTTATAAATTTTTACATAACTAATCGTTTTCATCTTCTCACTCACCTCTAATTTAAATTATACCTATAAACTTTCTATCTGTCAAAATAGTGTAGGTTAGTAAATCACCCGTTACACACAGAGACCAATTTTTCTTCAAGCCTCTCATAAGGGGTTTTCCCTCCTAAAGAACCATGTGGCCTTTGGTAATTATAATAATCCTGCCATTCCTTTAATCTCTCATTAAAAAGA
>DAOWFY010000169.1 GCA_030637775.1 bacterium
ATCTGCTTGCTTGGCAAAAAAGGCTCCCGTTTACTATTAAGCTTGGTAGGCTTCTAAAATTTGATAAGGAGAAAATTGCTGAATGGATAGAGGAAGAAAATCCAGAAAAAGATATGGAACTCGAAAATTTGAAACTAAAATTAAGAAAGGAATATGGTGAAATGGTCAAGAATAGAGAAAAAGGTGATGCGAAGATAACAAAGAAGAGATTGTTAAATATTCAGGAAACTTCTGAATATCTGGGAATCAAGAAGAATACCCTATATAGTTGGGTATCTATGAGAAAAATCCCTTATGTAAAATTAGGCAGAAGAACTATGTTTGATTTGAAAGCTTTGGATGAATTTATAGAGAAAAACAAGGTTGAGGTTTTTGATTGGGAGAAATTCAGGATTAGATAGGTAACAAATATGTTGTATTGTTGAGTCAATCTGTGTTCAAGGCTTATCAGTTTTAATAAGGATTATGTATTCCAAAGTCATATTCCTCTGAGCATTTCGAACACGTAAAACACGACAAGGATTGCGAAAAATTTGATTTCAAGGGTAACTTTCGTCCACCGATTTTCTTATCAATAATAATGCGGTATAGACTCTCCTCTTTTGCTGATTTTATTATCTCGATACAACAACCAAAAATTTTGCAGGGGAGAGGATGGGAATGCCTTGGAATTTTTTGAGAGGTTGCAAATGTTTTGTATCCCCAGAGATGATATAGTCTGCTTTTGATTTTAGGGCACATTCTAAGATTCTGTTGTCGGTCGGGTCTCGTTTTATTAGATTTATTCTTCGGGTAGGCTTTACGATAATAGCAATCTCTCTAATATTTTTAATTGCTTCTTTGATTTCTTCTTTCGGTATGCCAAATTTCTCCTTTAATACTCTTTTAATTTCACTTAAAATTTCAGGAGAAATTGCCAATTCCACAGCTCCTTCCCGAATAAGTTTGATTATCTCATCTGGTGGACCACCTGGGAAATGAGTCGCAGAGATAAAAATATTGGTATCGCAGACAATAATCAAGTTTTGACCCCCCGATATTCATGAATCAGACGTTCAACATCCTCTTCGGAAGTGATACCTAAAGACCTGGCTCTGATTGCCATTTTCATCTGAAGGTCACGCCATCTCTTAGTCTGTATATACTGGTTTAAAGCATCTCGGGCTAATTGACTCCTTGTTTTTCTCTCTTTTTTAGCCAATTCCCTTATCTCCTTTATCATTTCACTGGGGAAAGTAAAGGATAGGGCCTCCATTGTTTTCATTCTTTTTCACCCCCTGGATAATATTTTATCATATTTATCTTATTTGTCAAATCTTCTTCATATGCTAATGGGATACTTCCCGAATTCCCTTGCCGTCTGATAAAAAGCGATAATGTTTTCCACGGGAGTGGATGGTACAATCTCGCTACTCGAGCCAATGAAATGTCCACCACCCTTAGACGCCTGTCTAATGCACTCTTTAGTTGCCTCAATGACATCTTCAACGCTGCCTAACGGCAAAACTTGTGAGCAGTCAACATTGCCCACGAGAATCAGGTTACGACCATACCTTTTCTTGAGTAACCCTATATCCATCCCCGCCGCTGGTTCGATAGGGTTGATGCCAGAAATCCCAGCATCGATCAGATCGTCCAGGATTTCCATAAGAAAACCGTCACTGTGGAATATTACCTTGATTCCAACGTTATTCAGCGGCTCACAACACTTCCTTAGTGCAGGGATAAATATTTCTCGCAGAAAGTCAGGTGAAAACATCAAGCTTCCTTTATAGGCAACGTCGTCCCCAAGGAAATAAAGAGGGCACATCTTTTTCTCGGCGGCGAGTTTCGCAAATTCAACCTGTCGCCTGTTAATCCCGCTAATGATCCGCTCAACCTCATCACGGTAATCATAGATAGCCAGGGAAAAGAACTCCAGCCCCATGAGGTCATAGGCGGCATGAAAACCACAGCCTCCGCCCGGGACATACATCGTATCGGGAGCAAATATTTCCTGCATTGCCTTCTGCTCAGTAGTCCATTCAGCCTTCTCATCTTCTTCTGGGAGCGCAGGGCATTCGTAGTTCCTCAGATCCTCAAGGGTCTCGATTTCTTTCTTTACTTTCCAGTTAGTCTCACCGCTTACCCTTTGAGTAATATCCCCTTGCTCACTAGTCGAGACCTGACCCTCGTCCTCCTTTTCGTAACTTGCACCATATCCACGGCAAAGATCGATCCCCAATTCGTGATAAACCTTAACCATTGCTAAATCATCGCTCTCCACCCCGGGTGTGATATAATCCACAATGTTTCTATTGTCAATATAGTCCCAGATGGGGACTCTATCCCCCTCCTCGAAGTTCATCGACGCCAGTATTCTTTCTTCCACTGTCTTCTCCAGCATGGAGCAACCCCTCACAATATACCTTTATCCTCCCGATTTTGAAATATGTTTTTTATGTTCTGGTCGTTACTGCTTTGGTTTTAGTTGGGGAAAGAGGATGACATTTCTGATGGAGGGGGAGTTGGTAAGGAGCATCACCAGCCGGTCAATGCCAATGCCTAAACCGGCCGCCGGAGGCATGCCATATTCCAATGCTTCTAAATAATCTTCATCAATCGCCTTTTTAACGCTTTCCCTTTCTTCCTTTAGCTCCTCTTCAAATCTCTTTCTTTGCTCTCTTGGGTCATTTAACTCGGAATAGGCATTGGCAATCTCTAAGCCTCCAATAAATAACTCAAACCTCTCTACTATCTCGGCATTACCTGGTTTGGATTTGGCTAAAGGGGAGGTGCTTAGCGGATAATCAAGGATAAAGACCGGATTAATCAGGCTGGCTTGAACCTTCTTCTTGAAAATGGCATCACCGATTTCAAAACCATTTTCGGCTCCGGTGAGCTCTAAGTTCAAGCTTTTAGCGATTTTTCTCATTTTCTTTAAATCGGAAAAATCTTCAAAGGAACAATATTTCTTCAATGATTCCTTTAAACTCATTCTTTGCCAGGGGGACTTCAGATTGATTTTTTGCTCCTGATAATTAAGCTCCTCTTTCCCCAGGATTTCTTTAGCCAGGGAAACAATTAAGCTTTCGGTTAGTTCCATCATCTCCTGATAATCGCCATAGGCAGAGTAGGCCTCAAGCATCGTGAATTCCGGATTATGCAGGGTATCAATTCCTTCATTGCGAAAACTCTTATTAATCTCATAGACCTTCTCCAGTCCCCCAACCAATAGCCGCTTAAGGTATAGTTCGGGAGCAATCCGCAGATAAAGTTCGGTATCGAGCGCCTGGTGGCGAGTAATAAATGGTCTGGCTTTTGCTCCTCCGGGAATTTCCTGCATTATTGGTGTCTCCACCTCTAAAAAGCCTTTCTTTTCTAAGAATTCCCGCATTTTCTTAATGAGCTGGCTTCGTTTGCGAAAGATCTCGGGAACCTCTTCATTGGCGATTAAATCTAAATAGCGCTTGCGATAACGCAGTTCCACATCCTTTAACCCATGCCATTTCTCCGGTAATGGTCGCAAGGACTTTGCTAAAATTTTGAAATCTTCTACCCGGATGGTCAATTCTCCCGTTCTGGTCCGGAAAACTGAGCCTTCCACCCCTAAAAAATCACCAATATCTACCTTCTCAAAAATTTCATACCTTCCATCGCCCAAAATATCATTTTTAAAATAGAGCTGCATTTTGCCGGTAATATCCTTGATATCGGCAAAAGCAGCTTTCCCATGGCCACGCAAAGCAACAATTCTTCCCGCTATCTTGACCTTCCCGGGGATATCTCCCTTGATTTCAGCAATTTTATGCGTGCGGATAAATCTTCTCCCATAAGGCTCTATTCCCAGTTTCCTTAATTCTGCCAACTTTTTCTTTCTTTCAACAATTAAGTCACTTTCTTCCATCTGACACGAAGTGTCACGCTGAGCACAGTGAAGGGTCTCGTTGTTAAAAGAGAGATTCTTCGTTTCACTCAGAATGACACATTCTTTATATTTTTATTTGGGTTTCGCGGGCAATCTCTTGACCTGCACTAAGAAAATGGAATGCTCATCACTCTTCTCAACCGTAAAGACCAGATCTTTAAACCGGAACCTCTCCCCGGGCTTAGGAAACCTGCCTAAATAGGAGAGAATAAAGCCCGCCACCGTCTCGACATCATTCTCTTCGGGAAGTCCCAACTTCAATTCTTCGTTTGCCTTTTCAAGTTCCATCTTTCCACTAACCAAAATGGCACCATCGGGCAGTTTCTGAAAGTCTGGCGCCTCCTTCTCCCAGCGGTCAGAAATCTCACCCACAATCTCCTCTAAAAGGTCCTCCATCGTTACCAAACCGGCGGTCCCACCATACTCATCGATAACAATGGCGACCTGAATCTTCTGGCGCTGGAATTCCCTTAAAAGTTCATTTACCTTCTTGGTTTCGGGGATAAAGTAGGGTGGCCGCATCAGTTCCTTCGCTTTCTGTTGTAACTCTTGTTCCTGCCACTGCTTGAGCAGGTCCTTGGAATAGATTATCCCCTCAATCTCATCGATATGCTCTCGATAGACCGGGATGCAGGAGTGACCTTTTTTTACCATTAAAGCCAAAACCTCCTTTAAGGACGCCTCCTCTATCAGGGCAATGATTTCTGTTCTGGGGGTCATCACCTCCCGGACAAGAGTATCCCCAAATTCGAAGATGGAGTGGATCATCTCCTTTTCCTCTTCTTCAATCACTCCCTCCTTTTCTCCCACACTAATTACGTCCTTAAGCTCCTCCTCGCTGATCCGAGAGGTCGCGACCAGCACCCGGCCGCCAAAGAGCCTGATTATTGCGGTACTTACTCCGGTAAAGAACTTTACTACCGGCAGAAACAAATAGGAAAGGAAAATCAGGGGTCGGATGAAACGGAGAGAAACTCTTTCGGCACTTTGTTTGGCAAAGGTCTTCGGGGCTATCTCCCCGAAGACCAGGATGAGAAAGGTCATCACGCCGGTAGTAATGGCAACCCCCTTCTGTTGAAACTTCTGAAGAACAAGCGCGGCTGCCAAAACTGAGGCCCAGATATTAACGAGATTGTTACCCACTAAGATTGTCGTGAGAAGTCTGGCTGGTTCTTCTAACCATCGATTGAGGAGCTGTGCTCTCTTCCCATATTTTCCAATAAGTTCCTTAACCCTAAATTTCCCCAAAGAGGTAAGGGCGGTCTCGGAAGCAGAGAAAAGAGCGGAAAAGCAGAGAAGCACAATCAGGGTGAGAATTTGAAGTAGCATATCTTTGCCTTATTCTATCCCTTTTTCTTGAAATTGTCAACGTAACTTTCTTCAAAATCCTGCAAAAATGTTCTCAGCAGTTTTTTATTATTTATCCCTTTGCCCGTTAGATGACTCAAAGAGGTGGCAGAAAACTCTGCCAATTGTTCCTCTTTGATATTGGTATTTATTCCTATTCCCAGAAGCAAGAATGGACCCTTTTTATCTAATAAGATACCGGCAACCTTCTTTCCGTTGATAAGAATATCATTGGGTAGTTTCATCCGGCTGGCGATACCGGTAACCTTTCTGACCGCCCTTTTTAAGGAAAGCCCGGATAAAATGGGGATGGGTTTAATCAATTTCTCCTTTGGCTTTAAAATTAAGGAAAAGTAAAGCCCTCCTTCGGGTGAGAGCCAACTTCTCCCCCATCTTCCCCGACCCTTGCTTTGAGTCTCGGCAACAACAACCGTCCCCTCCGGCTCCCCCTTTGCCGCCAGCACACTTGCCTCCTCCATCGTGGAGGATAGACGGTGATAATGATAAACCTTCTCCCCAAAAATCCCCTTCTTCATCCTTTAGCCAATAAGGGCGGAGATGATACCCACTAAAAATATTCCGTCAAAAACCCCGGCGCCACCAATACTCATCACCCCGGCTCCCGTAACTTGAGACAGGTTCATTAAATCTGCACCAATCAAAACCCCTAATACTCCGGCAATATAAGCCACCGGGGTTGGATTACGCGGGGAGAAGATAAAACCTAAAAGAGCCGCTATTATAGGCGGGATAAACATCGGAATGGTAATCCCGACCATCGGAACCGGATGTGCCAATTTGTTCATAATTAAAGATGAGATAATAACCGCAATGATGGTTTTGAGAAGAGGTACTTTGGGAAAAAGATAGATACACAAAAGCAAAGGGATGATCGCTCCGCCGACATTAATCGCGATGTTTTGCTTTCCAGAAAGTAAAGGGATATTAACGAGACTTCCAATAATAGAGAGGAAAAAGATGAGGATGGCAACCGCCGGACTTATCCCCAGTTTGACCAATGCATGCCCTACCAACTTCATCTGGAGCAGAAAAAAGAGTACGGGAAGCAGGAGAATAAAGAGCAAAAACAGAATTATCGATAGGGGCAAGAATAACATCATCAGGAACTCCTGGTGCCTATAAGGGCAAGACCTTTTAAGGTAAGATTAGGTTCAATCTTATCAATGCTTTTAACGAGGGGAGCGAGAATATCCATCCAGCCACCGGTGCCAATAACGATAACATTTTTTCTTTTCCAACTTTTCTTTATCCTCCCGATCAAGCCGGAGATGCTTTCTGCTGAGCCATAGATGATGCCGGACTGGATAGCGCTGACAGAATTTTTGCCAATCAGGGATTTAGGTTTTTCTATTTTTACCTCGGGAAGGAGGGCGGTCCTTTCTGCAAGCACCTCTGCCGAAATCCCTAAACCGGGTAGAATTATACCGCCAAGATAGGCTCCTTTTTCTGAGACTAAATCGATGGTGGTAGCTGTTCCCGTATCGACAATGATTGCCGGTTTCCGATAGAGGGAGAAAGCGGCAAGAGCATTTAAAACCCGATCCACCCCTACCTCTTCTGGATTATCGGTTTTGACAAGAATGTTACAATCTCTTGCCTCAATAATCCTTGGTTTTAAGGAAAGATTTTTTTGGCAAAAAAAGGCAAATCTTTTTGTCAAGGAGGGGACAACTGAGGCAATAAAAACGTTGCTTACCTTCTTCTTTCCAACGAATCTCTTCAAAGAGAATTTCTTCCAATCGTCCTTCGGGAAAAAGCAGGATTTAAGCAGTCTTCTTCCTTGAAAAAGGCCAACACCAATCCTACTATTGCCAATATCAATCGCCAATAACACTATTTTGCCCTGATGATGTCACCCCGTCCAAAGCCTTTACCCTGGATGACCTTGCAGATAGAGAATTTATCCTGGACAGCGGTTACCTTGATCTGACCGATGCGGGTAGTCTCTGTCCCTAAATTAAGTCCGGTCTCGGGATCGATCAGTTCCTCCCCTGGTTTATAGACGATAAACTCATCCCCGGAGCGAACATTGGAGTTGCTTCCGGCATTGATATAGACCTTTTTTTCTTTGACTGAAACAATCTTTCCCTGCCAGGGGATTTTCTCCATCCGCTCACAGATAAAGTTCACCGCCTCCTCAATTGCCTCCCGACAAGCCTTGCCGATGGGAGTCTTGTGGAAACTGCCGATACCAAAGGGTACCCCACCCTTATATCCTCCCAAGGTAAAGCTACTGCTGCTGGCATTGCCTACCGCCCTCCTGGAAGCCAATACCTGGCCGGTTGTGGTATCATAGACCCTCAGGTCAATCCCAACATGAGCCTTCTTGCCTCCAACGCCGATTCCAATTCCCTTATAACCAAAGCCAAATCCTCCTCCCCTTTCTCCTGCCTCAAACTCGGTGACCGCTCCATAGACCATAATCTGGGCACCAATAATCTTGCCGGTCTTGGCCCCGGTCTCCTTACTAATTCTGCCCGAGGCAACCAAATCCTGCTCCTTGATCACATCCTGGAGCCTTTCCCTCTCCACCACAATGAATCTACCTGTATTTACCAAAGCGGTGGCGAGCATATCACTCATTCCTGTTCCTACCTTCCAATCCTCTACCCACCAGCGGTGCGGCACCTTCTCCTCAAAGGCCGCCACCGCAATCCGCTTCTTCAGCCCGGTGTAAGGGGTGGGTTTTGCCCCCTCCTTTTCCTCAACCGCAAACAAACCTATTGCCCCTAAAAAGGAGAAAATCAGTACCAAAATCAACACCTTTCTTACCATTTTCGCCCCCTATTCGCTTGTCATTCTGAGGCATAGCCGAAGTGACACCATCAGGTGTCATTCCTTCATTTCGTTCAGGACAGGCTCTAAAGGAGCATTAGCGACTGAAGGAACTCATCGAAGTGAGATGCTTCCCCTTCACTTTGTTCAGGTTCAGAACGACTTCGTCGGGTTGCCACGGCCTTCGGCCTCGCAATGACTATGGTTTTATCTTTTTGGGTTGGACAATCTCATCAATTATTCTTGTGGCACTATCTACCCTTGGACCAATCTCCCTGTTGCCCGCGGCTACCTCTTTCTCAATTTTTTTGATGATTTCTGCTACCTGCTGAATCCTTCTTTTAGTTGGCCGGCGGGCGGCAGAAAGAACCTTCTCTATATTTTTGCTTGCTTTCTTGAGAGCTTTGTTCGCATCTCCAAAGTTAGACTCTTTGGCACTAATTGCCGCCTCTTTCAAATAGTCCTTTACTTCTTCCAGGTAGGGGAAGCTCAGCTTTGCTATCCTTTCCTCAACATTTCTCTCCAGTTTTCGATAAGACAGGCGGCTCTGACGAGCAACAAGAATAGAAATAAGCGTCACCGCTACCAAAACCCCGATAAAAATTAATTCTGCCTTTTTCTTCTTCTCCATAATCCTTCTCCTCCTTTTGACAAATTACGACACTGTATACTATACTGTCTTTAGTAGTAATATACGTAATTAGTCTTTCAAATTAAGCATGTAGTAAATTATATTCCATGTGATAAAATAAATCAAGAAGCCATGATAGATTTTAAGAAGATACTGGCTCACGCCATAAGGGAGAATGCCTCTGACCTCCACCTTAAGGTTGGTAGTTCCCCTCTTCTGCGGCGCGATGGAATTCTTTCCCGTTTAGCCGAGCTACCCGCAGTAAAAAAGGAGGACTGCGAAGCAATTCTAAATGAGGTCTTAACCGGCCCCGAGAAGAAAAAGTTTGCCACCGACCAGGAACTTGATAAGGGTTTAGAGTTGCCCGGTCTTTGCCGGCTACGGGTTAATCTCTCCATCGAGCAGTCCCAGCCCAGAATCATCTTCCGGCTCATCCCTTCCTCGCCCCTCTCCATTAAGCAACTCAACCTGCCAGCGGTATTGGAAAAAATTGCTCAATCTCCCAGAGGCCTGGTTTTAGTTACCGGAGAAACCGGGGTCGGCAAGACAACCACCCTGGCGACAATGATTGATTACATCAATACAAATTTTGCCAAGCACATCATTAGCATTGAGGACCCGATTGAATTTCTCCATCAGGACAAAAAATCTATCGTCACCCAGAGAGAAATTGGCACCGATACCAAATCCTTTGCTTCCAGCCTGCGCTATATCCTCCGGCAGGATCCGGATGTTATCCTGATTGGAGAGATGCGGGACCTGGACACAGCAAAAGTTGCCATCTCGGCGGCGGAGACCGGCCACCTTGTCCTTTCCACCTTACATACCAACAACGGCGTCGAGACCATCAACCGGATTATTGATATCTTTTCCCCAAATCAGCAACCTCAGGTACGCAAGCAGCTTGCCGCAATTTTAGTGGCGGTTATCTGTCAGAGACTGCTCTTGAAGAAGGATGGTTCCGGAAGGATACCCGCGGTAGAGGTCTTGATTTCCACCGCTCTGATTAAAGAAAAGATTCTCAAAAGCCAATTGCCAGATATTCCAAAATTAATGGAGGAGGGAAAGACCGTCTATGGAATGCAGACCTTTGATATGGCCCTCCTGGAACTGGTGAAAGGTGGTCAGGTTAGCGAGGAGGTTGCTCTTGCCGCCAGCACCAGCCCCACCGACTTCTCCATCAAACTGAAAGGTTTCGCCGATTGAAAAGTCCTTAACCAAAAAGAGTTTTGACAACCCCAATCTATTTTGTTATACTGGAATATCATCACTCTTATTACTTTTAACTGACATGAAGGTCACCCTGAGTGCTAACGAAGGGTCTCATATAAAGCGAGATTTTTCACTCCGTTCAGAACGACTTCGTCGCTTTTTGCCGAGGTAGCTCAGGGGTAGAGCGCGGCCCTGAAAAGGCCGGCGTCGGCAGTTCGATTCTGCCCCTCGGCACTCTTATACAATATATCAACATCAGGAGATGTTCCCCGCATCTTCTTCATTGTGGGAAAGGTCTCCTGACCTTAAGGCTACATATTATGTTTATCGACACCCACAGTCATTTGAACTTTCCTGATTTCAATGAAGATTATCCAGATGTAATTGAAAGGGCGAAAAGTGTGGGGATTACTGCTATTCTTAATGTTGGAGCAGATTTGTCAACAAGCAAAAGAGCAATTGACATTGCTCAAAAAGAGGATTTATGTTATGCTACAGTTGGGGTTCATCCGACCAATACCAATGACCTGAAAAACAAAGATTATCCAGTATTGGAGGATCTTGCCAAAAAGAAAAAAGTAGTAGCAATCGGCGAGATCGGTCTGGACTATTTTTATCATAAGGTGCCCCGTGAAATCCAGAAGGAATCCTTCAAGCAACAGATTCTCATCGCAGAAAGATTAGGGTTGCCGGTCATTATCCATAATCGTGATGCCAACGAAGACAGTTTAGCCATTCTTAAAGAAACAAAGGCGAAAAGAGGCGTAATGCACTGCTTTTCTGGGGATAGCAATTTTGCGAGAGGGGTTCTTTCCCTAGGTCTTCATATCTCCTTTACGGGAAACCTTACCTATAAGAAGAATAAGCCCTTAAGAGGGGTGGCAAGGGGAATCCCTCTGGAAAGAATGCTTCTGGAGACGGACTGCCCTTATCTTCCTCCACAGGCCAAAAGAGGAATGAGAAATGAACCCTCCTTTTTAATCTATACCGCAGAAGAATTAGCCAGGATCAAAGGAGTACTTATAGAAAATTTAGGAGAGATAACGACTAAAAACGCCAAAGATCTTTTTGGGCTATGAAGAAGGAAAATCTTAAGAAAAGATTTCATAATATTTTGTCGGAGGCTAAGAAGCAGAGAAGGGGTTTTTTCTGGAAATTCATTTCCACCCGCTCGGAAAGGGTTATTAAGAACCTTTTACCTCTGTTAGCAAGAATCAATGACCTGGAACCGCAAATAAGCAAACTCACCGATTCCCAATTAGCCGCCAAAACCCCGGAATTCAAGGAAAAACTTTCAAAAGGCGCGAGCTTAGAAGAAATCCTTCCCGAAGCATTTGCTACCGTGCGGGAGGTGGCAAAGAGAAAGGTTAAGATGCGCCACTTTGATGTGCAGATTCTGGGAGGAATCATCCTCTTCCAGGGGAAGATTGCCGAGATGGCCACCGGAGAGGGAAAGACCCTTGTCGCTACCCTCCCCCTTTATCTTATCGCTTTAGAAGGAAAGGGCGCCCATCTGGTGACGGTCAACGACTATTTGGCTAAAAGGGACCGGGAATGGATGGGTCCCATCTATGAATCGCTGGGACTATCGGCGGGGGTAATTCAGCATGATCTGCCTAACATAGAAAGACAAAGAGCCTACAACTCGGACATTACCTATGGCACAAATAATGAGTTTGGCTTTGACTATCTCAGGGATAATATGGCGATCGCCGCAGAGCATCGGGTGCAGAGGGAGCTTCGCTTTGCCATTGTTGATGAGGTTGACTCCATCCTCATTGATGAGGCAAGAACCCCTTTAATCATCTCCGGACCCGCAGAAGAGTCAACCGAACTCTATTATAAAATTGACAGAATCATTCCTAAACTTGATTCCAAGACAGATTATCTCCTGGATGAGAAAAGCCAGACCGTCGCCCTCACCGAGAAAGGGGTAAAAGAATGTGAAGAGTTGCTCAGGGTAAAAAATCTTTACGATGATAAGCATATGGAGTTGGTTCACCATATCAACCAGGCGCTGCGCGCCCATTCTCCCCTTTTTCGAAGAGAGGATGAATATATGGTCAAGGACGGTAAGGTGATTATTGTTGACGAGTTTACCGGCAGACTTATGCCGGGAAGACGCTGGAGCGATGGGCTACATCAGGCAATTGAGGCCAAGGAGGGGGTAAATATAGAAAATGAAAATCAGACATTGGCCACGATCACCTTCCAGAACTACTTTAAACTTTATAAAAAATTGGCCGGCATGACCGGAACCGCTTTCACCGAAGCCGCCGAATTTCAGGAAATCTATAAACTCGATACGGTTGTCATCCCCACCAATAGACCCTTGATCCGCTATTATTATCCTGACCTTATCTATAAAAGCGAAAAGGAGAAGTATGCCTCTGTCGTTAAAGAAATTGAAGAGCTCCATAAGAAAGGCCGCCCCGTCCTCGTGGGAACACCCTCCATTGAAAAGAATGAAAAATTAAGTAGGTTCTTGGAAAGAAAGGGGATTCCCCACCAGGTTTTAAATGCCAAATATCATGAACAGGAAGCCAAGATTATCGAAAAGAGCGGGCAGAAATATGCCGTTACCATCGCCACAAATATGGCCGGTAGAGGAACCGATATCGTTCTCGGCGAAGGTATCGCGGAGATGGGAGGCTTACATGTCATTGGCTCCGAGCGCCATGAGGCAAGAAGGATTGACAATCAATTGCGGGGGCGTGCCGGAAGACAAGGGGATCCAGGAAGTTCTCGGTTTTACCTCGCCTTAGCGGATGATCTGATGCGAATCTTTGGGGGGGAGAGATTAAAGGGAATTATGGATAGGTTACCCGAGGGCCAGGAGATTCAGCACCCCTTAATTACCCGAGCCATTGAAAATGCCCAAAGGCGAGTGGAGGGGAGGAACTTTGAAATCAGAAAGCAACTGGTTGACTTTGATAATGTGATGAACGAGCAAAGAACCGTTGTCTATAATTTAAGAAGGTCGATCTTGGAGGGGGAG
>DAOWFY010000009.1 GCA_030637775.1 bacterium
ATTTTGACGTTGCCTATGGGGTAGGTCATCCAGACCTCCCCATAAATCCGGGTATTGTTAAGGTAAAGACGCAACTGAAAACTGAACTTGCTATAACCTTTTTAGCCAATTCCATTACCCTTACTCCGGGAACGTTAAGTGTGGATGTGGATAAAGAAAAAGGCTACTTATACGTTCACTGGATTAATGTAAAGGATAAAGGAGTGGAGGGGGCTACCAGAATTGTTGTGGAGAAATTCGAGAAAATCCTAAGGAGAATATTCGAATGAGGTTTCTGCGCTGGTTAATAGGACTAATTATCTTAGCGGCAATACTAATCTGGATATTTATCCATCCTTTTAGTTTCCTCGTGCGCTGCCTCTATATCCTTCTTCTCTGTTCTCTTTTATGCCTTTTCCGCATCCTGGGAGGTCCAACAGCAGCGGATAGGGCGGTATCGGTGGATATCTTGGGAATTTTAATTGTGGGTTTCTGCGCCATCCTTTGTCTGGCTACAGGAAGACCCTGGTATCTGGATATAGGCATTGCCTGGGCTTTGCAAAGTTTTATCGGGGTATTGGCTCTATCAAAGTATTTAGAAGGAAGGAGCTTCGATGAATGAGATAATTGGTTATATTTTTATAGTAGCCGGGGTCGTCTTTGACTTTTTTGGTTGTCTGGGCCTGGTGAGGCTTCCCGACCTTTATAACCGACTTCAGGCAGCCACCAAGTGTGTAACCATAGGAACCTGTGGGATAATGTTCGGAGTCTTTCTGATAACTGGATTGAGCCCCTCTGGTATAAAGGCTTTGCTGATTATCCTCTTTCTCATCTTGACCGCTCCCACCGCTGCCCATGCGCTTGCCCGTGGCGCCCACAAATCGGGGGTTAAACTGTGGGAGAAAAGTGTCTGTGACAAATACGAGGAAGACGAGACTAAATGAGATTACCAAGTTTATTCCAGCTTAGAGTCCTTAAAGAGGCCTTTACCGCTTTATTCAAAGGGCATTACACAACCAGATTCCCATTTGTGCCCCACAAACCGCCTGAGAAATTCCGGGGAAAGCCGGTTCCTGATGATGACTGGTGCGTTGGTTGCGGCGCCTGTGTAGAAGTTTGTCCCTCTCATGCCATTGAGCTAATTGATGAGCCAAAGACTGCTACCAGAAAAATTATCTGGCATTACGATCAGTGTATCTTCTGTGGACAATGTGAGCTAAATTGCCTTACCGAAAAAGGCGTCCATTTAACCGAGGAATATGATCTGGCTGTCTTTGACCGAAAAGAACTTTTCTCTGAACAGAAAAAGGAGCTCCTTATTTGTGATAGATGTGGCCGGATTATTGGAACCAAAAAGCATCTTTTGTGGTTGGTAAAGAAATTAGGTCCTTTAGCCTATAGCAACTTCCCTTTAATCTTAACCGCTCAAAAAGAGCTGAAAATAGCAAAAGAAGAGACTCCTTCCAAAGTTCCTACCAGCCTCACCCGCTCCGATATCTTTCGTCTTTTGTGCCCGCGATGCCGCCATGAGGTCATGCTTCTTGACCAGTATGGCAAAAGCAAATAATCAGTGAAAATCGGCGTCTTTAAAAAGAAACTCAAGGGTAAAATTGTTATTGTGGGGATTGGAAATACCCTCCGGGGAGATGATGGGGCCGGCCCGGAACTTATCCGACGGCTTAAAAACTTCCAACTTCCAACTTCCAACTCTAAACTATTATTAATCGATGCCGGTTCCGTTCCGGAGAATTTCCTGCAAAAGATTGCTGGGCATAAACCTAATGTTATCCTCTTAGTTGATACTGTCAATTTGGGGAAACCAGCAGGAAGTGTGGAGATTATTGAAGGAGAAAACCTGAAAGAGGGAGGTTTCTCTACGCACAACGCTTCTTTGAAATTAACAATAGAGTACCTGAGGAAGGAGACTAAAGCCGAGGTCTTGCTTTTGGGGATTCAGCCAAAAAATATTGGTTTTGGCCAAAGGATCTCCCCGGAAGTGGAAAAGAGTATCAACTCTGTCATTACTTTTCTTTCATTGTCTTTAAATATACCAATGCGAGGAAAGTTTCTGTAGCGGCCTTGTTAGCGACGAGCGGGCACGGTGTCCGAAGGACGAGCGAGGAGCAACGAGAGTGAAGATTTCCTCGCTGGGGAAATCGAGCGTGCCGCTGAAGAAGATAGTCCGAACATATTATGCATGAATTAGGAGAGGCATTAGAGCTGTTTGAGGTGATTAAGAGTGAGGCCAAAAAGAATGGACTTAAAAAGGTCTCCAAAGTTACGATTAGGGTAGGAGAGGCCTCAGGAATAAAGATTGATTTTTTGCGACATAGCTTCCTTGACCATATCCTTCCCCAAAACAGTATTGTTAAAGAAGCAAAGGTAGACTTTATCTCCGAGACCATAAAGTTAAAGTGCGGAGATTGCAAAAGAGAAGTGGTTCAGGATAGTTTTAACCCTCTTTGTCCTTTCTGTCAGAGTAGTAACTTAGAGATTATTGCTGGTAAGGGTACTTACATTGAGAGCATTGAAGGGGAGTAACAACTTTCTTTTTTCAATAGTTCTTACTCAACAGTTCGTAATACGCTCTCGGATGTGCACAGGCGGGGCATTTTTCCGGTGCTTCTTTTCCCTCGTGGACATATCCGCAATTACGGCATTTCCATCTAACTACAATATCCTTCTTGAATACCTTGCCCTCTTTTACATTCTTGAGTAATTTTCTGTATCTCTTTTCGTGCTCTTCCTCT
Organism: bacterium; assembly: GCA_030637775.1. Lineage (GTDB taxonomy): Bacteria > Ratteibacteria > UBA8468 > UBA8468 > UBA8468 > DAOVGU01. The sequence continues at coordinate 2,730 of DAOWFY010000009.1, forward strand.
ACTTCCGCTATCTCCTTAAACTGGTCAGCTATCTCTGCAAAACCTTCCTCTCGTGCTATCCCCTCTGCCTCTTTGTAAAGTTTTGTCCATTCAAGATTTTCTCCGGCTGCAGCCGCTTCCAGATTTGCCGCAGTGTCTCCGATAACCCCTGCGGGATAGGAAGCCTTAATTTCTACCTCCCCGCCTTCTAAGAACTTAAAAAACCTCTGGGCATGTTCTTTTTCATTATCAGCGGTCTCTAAAAATATAGCGGCGATCTGCTCGAAGCCTGCCTTTTTGGCCACAGAAGCAAAATAGGTATAGCGGTTTCTCGCCTGAGATTCTCCTGCAAAAGCGGTCAAAAGATTCTTCTCTGTCCTTGTCCCTTTTACGCTTTCCATTTTTACACCCCCTGTCTATTTTTTAACCTTCTATTTTTTCCATAGGTTGCCCGCAACAAACCAGTTCACCGCCACCTACTTTTGTTACGGTAACTTCGTTGCCGCAGACATTGCATCTATATTTTTCCCCAACTTTTTCTACTGCCATGTCCCACCTCCCGGTATAATCCTCACTCTTAATACCCCACAAAATTTTCTATCTTGATATTGTCTCCTTCCACGCTCAATTTATTTTTCAAAATATTTATTAAACTTTCTACCATCCTTGGAGGTCCACAGATATAGAAAACTCTCTCGTTAAAATCCTGAATTTCTTCCTTTATCATCTTCTCATCTATATACCCGGTTCTGCCCTGCCAGA